>JAZQFL010000122.1:0-7434 GCA_045539485.1 Eubacteriales bacterium | reverse complement strand
GACATAAAGGAGGATATGCAGCAGCCGCACCCGATGGACCGTCTGCTTTGCGGAGACGTCGGTTACGGAAAAACGGAGGTCGCGTTCCGCGCGGCATTCAAGGCAATTGAGGCGGGCAAGCAAGTAGCACTTCTCTGCCCCACCACGATACTTGCATTCCAGCATTATACGACAGCGCTCTCAAGAATGCGCGATTTTCCCATCCGCATTGAGATGATATCCCGTTTCCGCACACCGAAGCAGCAGGCGGAGATACTGCGCAAATTGAAGCGCGGTGACGTAGACCTCATCGTAGGCACGCACACTCTGCTTTACGGCAAGGCGGAATTCAAGGATCTCGGACTTGTAATTATTGACGAGGAACAGCGCTTCGGCGTTGCACAAAAGGAGCGCCTGAAGCAGGCGGCAAGCGGAGTTGACGTGCTTATGCTTTCCGCTACGCCCATACCGCGTACACTCAGTATGGCAATAGGCGGAATCAGGGATATGTCGATACTTGACACGCCTCCCGTTGACCGCCAGCCCGTACAGACCTACGTGCTTGAATATGACGATCTCATAATCGAGGATGCCATAAGGCGCGAGATCTCGCGCGGAGGACAGGTATTTTACCTGTATAACCGCACCGAATCCATTAACCGCGTTGCCGCCCGAATTGCCGAAAGAGTACCGGGCGCGCGGGTTGCCGTTGCGCACGGACAAATGGATAAGGACGAGGTCGAGGACGTTTGGCGCTCGCTCGTGAATGCCGAAATAGACGTGCTTGTATGCACAAGCATTATTGAGACGGGTGTTGACGTTCCGAACGCGAACACGCTTATTATCGAGGATGCCGACAGACTCGGTCTTTCACAGCTTCATCAGCTCCGCGGACGAGTCGGCCGCTCGGGCAGACGCGCATTTGCTTACTTTACCTTCCGTCAGGGCAAGGCACTTACGGAGATAGCCGAAAAGCGCCTCAATGCCATAAGAGAATACGCACAGTTCGGCGCGGGCTTCCGCGTTGCTCTCCGCGACCTTGAGATACGCGGCGCGGGCAATATGCTTGGAGCCGAACAGCACGGACACCTTGATGCCGTTGGCTACGATCTTTATATGAAGCTCCTTTCCGAGGCTGTTTTGGAGGAAAAGGGCGAAAAGGTGGAAAAGGAAGCGGAATGCTCCATCGACATCCGTGTGGATGCCTATATCCCCGAAAGCTATATCTCATCCCCCGGTCAGCGCATAGAGCAGTATAAGCACATTGCCACCATACGCACCGACGAGGATGCGGACGATATCGCCGATGCATTGCTTGACCGCTACGGCGAATATCCCGTGGCTGTTGAAAACCTCATCGCAATTGCGCTTATCAAGGCGGCTTGCCAGCGCTTCGGCTTTACAAGGCTTGAACAGCGCGAGGGACAGTTAATAATCCACATTCCCGACCTTGACGGCGGCGCGTGGGTGAATATGTTCAACGCACTGCCCGAATTCCGTTTCCGTGCCGCACCGGGAGAGCCCTCCCGCGTGTTTGCGCAAATACCGAAAAAATTCACCGCGCTCAAAGCGGCGCAGAAGCTCCTTGAAACCTATGCACTTCAAGCAACCGACGAAGAATAACCTTTTGCTTGATTCGCCCGAGATCCTTCGCTGCGAGCCCTGCTGTCATTCTCGAGGAAGCGAAGCGACCGAAGAATCTGCAGGGCTCTTAGCTCGAGGATGACAAAGGGCGAATCAGCAATTGAAAAAGCTCCAAAAACAAATAAGGCGGTTTATATGAAAAAAAGAATTTTAAAGCTGATCGCGCTCGCGATGTGCGCGATATGCCTTCTTCTCTCCCTGCCCTCCTGCGGCAAAGCGGAAGCGGTAATGACCTATAAGGACTACACCGTCGACGTAAATTATTACACCTACTGGCTTTCGCGCTTCAAGGCAAATTTCATTTACAATTATACGGACGTAGAGGACAGCGACGAATACTACGATTCCGTTATCTCGGAGGACGGCAGAACAGCCGCCGAGGTAATGACCGATATCTCAGATGATGCGATAAAAAACTTCCTTGTAAGCGAGTACCTCTGCGACGTTTACGGTCTGAAGCTTCCCTCCTCCGTGCTTGATTCCGTCGATGCGGAGCTTGACTTGCTTGTAAAGGAGCTTGCAGACGGAAACAAAAACGTGTTCAACGGTATGGCGGCAGAATTCGGAGTGAACTACAAGATGCTCCGCGACATCTACATTATCGAAACAAAGGCAAGCCTGTTCTACGAATTCTACGCGGAAAACTACATCAAGCCCGATCTTGACGACGAAGCGCTTGAAAACTTCTGCAAAACGGATTACGCAAAGGCAGATTTTATCTACGTTTCCACAGAATTCAAATTTAACACCGACGAAAACGGCAATTACATCTACGACGACACGGGAAGCTACCAAATTCCGTATACAGAAGCCGAGCGCAACGCTCAGCTTGCTAAGGCGGCTGAGATCGGGAGCACCGTAAACGGCGAAAATTTCAATGCTCTGCGCGAGCAGTACAACGAGGACCCCGCAAAGGACGTGTACAAAAACGGCTACTATTTCTATGCAGATATGCCCTACGACGAAACAGTGCTTGATGCAGTGCTGAAGATGTCACCCGGGGAGATCAAACGCATAGACTGCTCCTACGGAGTGTACTTTATGCGCCGTCTGAGCACCGAAAAGGATGCATATACCAAGGACGAAAATGCCGATTTCTTCGAGGATTTCGAAACCCGTCTTATCGACAGCATCTTCAATGAAATGATGGCAGAGGAGCTTGCCAAGGTCGTTATCAATGAGGAAGCAAAGAAGGGTATCGACATCAAAAAAGTAAAGCCCTGCACGGATTTTTAAAAAACTCGCATATATATTGACTTTTTGGCTATAATGTAATACAATGTATTACAGATGGAGGTGATACTATGACAATATCACTCAGGCTTAATGATGAGGATGCTCAGCTGATAAAAAAATACGCCGAGCTTAACGGCATATCCGTTTCCGATCTTATACGCCAAACCGTGCTTGACAAAATAGAATCCGAGTACGATCTTGAGCTTTTTTCCAAGGCCCTTGAAAATTATAGCAAAAATCCCGTAACGTATACGCTTGACGAAGTTGAAAGAGAGCTTGGACTTCAATGAAATACACGGTTTTATTTACCGAGGATGCGAAAAAAGACCTGAAAAGGATGGACCGTCAATCCGCCGCCTTGATACTCGGCTGGATACGCAAGAATCTTGAAGGCTGCGAAAATCCCCGTCAGCACGGCAAGCCCCTTACAGCAAACAGAAGCGGTCAGTGGCGGTACCGCGTCGGCGATTACCGCATTATTGCAAAAATAGACGATAACGAAATTATCATCTACGTCTTACGCTCCGGCCATCGGAGAGATGTTTACGAGAAATAACAAGAATGGGATGTAACAATGCAAATTTGTTACATCCCATTCGTTATTTCTTTTTCCTCACCAATATGACGGCAACGACGGCGGCAACCAAAACGGCCGCGCATATGCATATCACCGTTACGTCAATGCCGTTTTTCTTCTCGTCCTTTGCATCGGATGGAGGCACAGTGTCCGCCGCGCCCGTCAACGCATCGGTTGAAGGCTCGGTTACGGGTTCTGTTGCAGGTTCCGTTGCAGGCTCGGTTACCGATGCTTCAATATCCACGAATATTGCTCCGGATTTTTTAGCAAAAGCTTCTGCCGCAGAATTGACGTATCCAATTACTTGGATATCCGGTATGTGGTGGTTGAAGTCCGAGCTGTATTTAAGCACCAAAGCATAGTCGTCAAATTCCGTATGCTTTGAAAGAACCTTAATCTCCCGCAAAGCAATGTTTGCGGCAAATGCGTTCTCGCCCACGGTTTTTAAGCTTTCAGGCAACGAAACGCGCTCCAGAGCACGGCAATCAGAAAACGCGCCGTTCTTTATATGCTCAACTCCCTCTGAGATCTTCAGCGTTTTTATGTGCTTACAGTTTGAAAAGGCTTTCTCATCTATAACGGTAACGGTATTTGGAATTACCAGCTCTTCGATATCGGAGCAGCCTGAAAATGCCCCTACGCCTATATAGGTCAATCGGTCGGGGAACTTTATCTTTTTCAGACTTGTGCAATAAGAAAACGCTTCCTTTTCAATAACGGTCAAGCCGTTCGGAATAACTATTTCCGTAAGAGCGGAACACCCTGCGAATGCCGATTCTCCAAGTGTTTTCAAGCTGTCGGGGAGGGAAACACTTTCGAGATCATAACAATATCTGAACGCATACTTGCCTATAGACTCCACCCCTTCGGGAATGTCTATCTGCTTGATCGGGGTATCGCTAAACGCATCGCTGTCTATAATTCTCAGCGAGCTTGGCAGGGCTATGGAGCTGAGCTTTTTGCAATCTCCGAACGTATTGTATCCGATGGACGTCAATCCGCTTGGTAATTCAACCTTTACAAGCTCCCTGCAATCATGAAATGCATAATCGGACAGCTCCTTGATCCCCTCGGGAACGGTTACGGAAACAAGCCCGGTATGCTGAAAGACGCCCGTTCCGATACTGACAAGCGAATCGGGAAGAGCTATGGATTGCAGTTTTCCGCATCCCAAAAAAGCACTTTTGCCAATACGTTTTACACCGTTACCCATATCCACGTCAGCAAGCACGGAGCAATAGTAAAACGTTTGTTCTCCAATCTGCGAAACGGTATCTGCAGCTATAACACTAACAAGCTTAGGATACTTATAAAACGCAAAATTTGCTATATCGGTAACTCCGTCTTCGATAACGACGTGGGTGATGTTATGCTTATAGAAAGACCATGGCTGATCGCCGTTGTTCACCCATCCGGGCATATCACCCTCACCCGAGATCACAAGCTTTCTTCGATCGTAGAGCGTCCACGTCAGATTATCTCCGAGCTTTCCGAACTTTCCGGTAGCCGTTACGTTGCTTACTTCCGTACCGGGCACCTTTTCCGTTTCAGGGGCGGAGGTCTGCGGCGGCTCGGTCACGGGCTCGGTCACGGGCTCGGTCACGGGCTCGGTCACGGAACCTTCAAGAGCTTCGAAGGATACGCCATACTTCTTTGCATATTTCTCCGCCGTTGAATTGGGATATCCCACCAATCTTGCGCCGTTATAAGACTGAAAATTGGGATCACTTAAAAGCTCGTCAACGAACTCCGCATCGGGGGAAAGGACCGTAATAACCTTGGCGCTGTCGCGCAGGGACCACTGTCCTAATTTCGTTACGCTTGCGGGTATCGTTATTTCATTCATTGCACTGCAATTGTCGAAAGCACATCTGCATAATTCCGTTACCCCGTACGGCAACACGACGTCACCGAGCATTTTGCATTGGGAAAACGCCTCCGCCCCAATTATTTTAAGAGTGCTTGGGAAGGTAACGCTTTTCAGTTCTCTGCAAAAGCTGAACGCCGTATCTCCGATAGACGTGATGCCCTCGGGTATCTCAACCGTTTCAAGACCGCTTAGGAAAAACGCTCCAATGGGTATGGTGCCTATTCCTCCGGGGATTTTCAGATCCTTTAATGCGGTACAGGTTGAAAACGCCCTTATTCCGAGAGTAGTCAGGCTGTCGGGGAGAATAACGTCTTTAAGCTTCTTGCAACTATTGAACGCTCTTTCTCCGATCTCGTTTACACCCTCGGGTGCAGTAAAGCTTATAAGTCCCGAATTTTCAAACGCATTCTTGCCTATCGTTTTTAATGATGAAGGAAGCGTTACAGTTTTTAAATATGAACAATTGGCAAAAGCGCCCTCTTCGATCGCCTTCACACTCTCGGGCATAGTCAGGTTGGATATTCCCGACCCCTTGAACACTTCCTTTTCAACGGTTTCCAGTCCATACGGAAGAGCAAGGCTTGTAAGCTTGAGGCAAGACATAAAAGCCGAGCTTTTTATTATCGTCAGCCCTTGCGGAAATTCTATTTCGGAAATTCCGCTTGCCTGAAAGAACTGACTTGGTATATACGTTAATCCATCCGGCAAGCGTACCGTTCTCAAGGACTTACATTTATAGAACACGCCTATTCCGAGATTCGTTGCGCTGTTCGGCAACGAAACGTACTCAAGCTTGGAGTTTTCCGAAAATGCCCAATCGTCAATATACTGCACTCCATCGGCAATATTCAAGCTTACCAGGTTTTCGCAATTATTAAACGCATATTTTCCGATAAACGAAACCGTTGATGGGATCGTAACGGCTTTAAGCTTTCCGAAACCGACGAGCATACAGCTGCCCGCATTTTCAACCCCGGCTTGAATAGTGACTTTTTCCACGCTGTCGGAGTATTTCTTCCAAGGTGGTGAGGATGTTTTGGTCCAATCCTGCATTTTGCCGTTTCCACTTATCACAAGACTTCCGTCGGTATATAGCGTCCATGTAAGATTATTGCCTTCAGCGCCAAAAGTACCGGAATCCTTGACCTCCGCCGCAGCGGCATTAAAGGGCATCACCGAAACGGCAAGCACAAAGCAAATAAGTAATACAAAGGATGAAACAAAAAGTTTTCTCATATCCGCACCTCCGATCTGTTTTATATTGTATCACGAAAAGAAGAAAAAGTAAACCTTTTCAGATTGACGAATAGGCATTTAAATGCAACGATCGTTCCGTTTGTCTTTTCCGTCCCATTCATTGCGCCGTATCAACGCAAAAATGCCGTTGCGCTTTCGCGCAACGGCATTTTATTATGCTATTTTGTACGGATTACTCGTAAAGCTTTGCAAGCTTGGTGAGGTGCTCGTACTTAGCCTTAGCGGCATCGCTTGCCTTGTCGAAGAGCTGCTCTGCTCTGTCGGGGAACTGCTGAACAAGGCTGGAGTAACGGGTCTCGGACTTGATGAACTCAACGTAATCAGCCTGAGGCTCCTTGGAATCAAGGGTGAAGGGGTTCTTGCCCTCAGCCTTAGCAGCGGGATTGTATCTGAACATCTGCCAGTAGCCGCAGTCAACTGCGCGCTTCATCTCGCCCTGGCAGTTGGTCATACCGCCCTTAACACCGTGCATCTCGCAGGGTGCATAGCCGATGATGATGGAAGGTCCGGGATATGCCTCAGCCTCTGCGATCGCCTTGAGGGTCTGATCCATATCTGCGCCCATTGCAACCTGTGCAACGTATACATAACCGTAGCTCATTGCGATCTCGGCAAGGTTCTTCTTAGCGATAGCCTTACCTGCGGCAGCGAACTGTGCGACCTGACCGATCTGCGAAGCCTTGGATGCCTGTCCGCCGGTGTTGGAGTAAACCTCGGTATCGAATACCATTACGTTTACGTCCTCTCCCGAAGCGAGTACATGGTCAAGACCGCCGAAGCCGATGTCGTATGCCCATCCGTCTCCGCCGAAGATCCATACGGACTTCTTGGAGAGGTAGTCCTTTTCTGCAAGGAAGTCGGAGGCCAAGCG
>JAZQFL010000121.1:0-5181 GCA_045539485.1 Eubacteriales bacterium | reverse complement strand
TCTTCCTAAGACCGCTTGGCCTCCGACTTGTTGTTACCACCGAAGCACCTGTGACGCTTGACCCGAACGCTCCCGACCCCGCGTATCCCGATGCGGATTATCTTATCATTTCAAAGGAAGATTACCTTTCCAAGACTACGGCGGGTTTCCTTTCTCAGCTCGTTGGATTCCTTTCGGGCTTTGAATTTGTTACCCTTTCGGGCGGCAGATGCCGTGTTGCAATGCCCGACGGCTGGTTTGAATACTGCCGCGGACCTTATGCGGAGCTTAATGCCAACAAAAAGCACACGGATAAGCACCTCCGCAACAAGGAAACTCAGCAGTGGGAGGTCTGGTTTGACGACGATTTCAGCGTGGACGTTGTTAATCAGTACATCCTTGCCGATATGTACCGTTCAAAGGATACGATAGCAAACAAATACATCACCGACGGCTGGGTAAAGTACGACGTATACGATATGGGCGGCGGTCAGCGCTCTGTCGGCGCTTATGCCCTTGCAAAAAATCATAACTACCTGCCTCAATTTGCGGGAAATACCGAGTACGGTAACTGGTACAGCTACTGCACCGAGGCATATCTCGGCGCGGATACCATGGGTATGAATGCCGCGGGAATGCCTCAGGTTGCCGCAGATATTTGCGGTATCTTTGCAAGTATGACGGGCGACAGAGATAACGTGCTGTGGGCGCAGATGTTCGGCACTATGATGAGCTATGCGTATTTCGAGACGGATATCGAGACCGTTATCCGCAAGGCGTCCGCCGTTTTTCCCGACGGAAGCCATCCCCTTGATATCGTGGACGAGGTCTTTGCGCTTTACGAAAAGCACCCGAGCAACTGGCGCAATGCATATAAGGAATTTGAGAATAACCATTACGTTAAAGACGTAACGAGAAACACCGATACCGATATCAACTGCGGTTTTGTGCTCCTTGATCTGCTCTACGGCGGCGGTGATTATTACAATACCTGCAAGATAGCTTCCCTTGCGGGCTATGACTGCGAGAGCACCGCAGGTATTGCGCTTTCCGTTCTCGGAATCATGGGCGGTATGGACATTCTCCCCGAAGAGACCAACGACCTTATCTGGCTTGACGGAGAGGGAACTCTTGCTAATCTCACGGCTGACGGACTTGAGAAGGGCTATTGGATGATAGCCGCAGGTCTTCCCGATAGAATTAAGATAGCCACCGTGGTAGATAAGTACCGCGTGAATTTTGAAAGCGTGCTTCTTGAAAACGGCGGTGCAATGGATGATAAATACTATTACATCCCCCGCACCGAGCTTGGAAATTACAAGGCGGTGGAGCTTTCCGACCCCGATTTTGAAAGCGGTAAGCTTGATGCTTATACAGTAAAGGGAGACGTAAAGATCACCTCGTTCGCTACCATGGGCAAGCACGCTGTTGAGATAAAGAACGGCGGCGAGCTTTATGCTTCCGTAAGCGGACTTGAAAAGGGTAAGACCTATGCCCTTAATGCGTACATTCTTTCAAAGAGCGGAGCAACACTTATGTTTGCGCGCGAAGCGGGCGGAGCGAATGCCGTTTGCGCAAGCGTGCGCCAAACGGAGGGAACACCCAAGTATGCGGAGCAGAGCACTGTAAGACGTACTCTTGTATTCACCGCAACGGCAGAAACCATGGAGATCGGCTTTACTTACATCGGAGAGGGAAATACAAGCGCAATTGTTGACAGCCTCTGCCTTATAAGGGCAGACGAGAACGCTGTCGGAAGTGCAAAAATGTCCGAGCCTGCGGATGATAATTACTACAAGGGCATTGTAAAGATGGACGTTACAAGCGAAAGCGAGAAGCAGGTATATTTTAAGGTGACCTTCAGAAATCCCTCCTCCGCTATACTGGATGCAAGCATATCGATAAATGGCCGCACCTATGCCTCCGGCGCGTTCTATAAGACGGCAAAGGAGACCGCGGGTATGACACAGACAGAGTGCGTATACCTGCCCGTTGTGCTCAAAAACGGCGAGAACACCGTAAAGCTTGATCTCGGAAATAACAGAGTGTATATTGATAAGGTTGAGCTTGTTGAGCTTGAAACAAGATGGTAAATAAAAATGCTCCCGTAAGGGGAGCATTTCATAAGGCAGTTTAGTCTGCCGCAACTTTGTAGGGCGGTGGCTTGCTGCTGCCGAAAACAAACAGCACATAACAAAAATACGGCGGGAGATGATCCCCCGCCCTACCATAAAAGGAGTACACACGATTTGTTCGTACTCCTTTTGCTATCAATATACGGTCGGATGAAATAAGCCTTCTCTTGTGAGAGAAGGATAATAATACCGCCGAAAGTAACATTAATCACTTTCGGCTGTGTTTTTATTTACTTCTCAATTTATTCGGTGTTGTTCCCGTGATGTCGGAGAACACCTTATAAAAATACGCAACGTCGCAGAAGCCGAGCATGTAAGAAACCTCGCTTACGGAGACCTCGGGGGAATTTTGCAGAATGCTTTGCGCCTTTTGTATCTTTTTCTGCATCTTGTATTTGGCGGGGGAAAGTCCTGTCGTTTCGCGGAACAGCTTTCTGAATGCCGTTTCGCTCATCAGGCACATTTTAGCAAGGTCTGTGACAGCGGTGTTTTCGTTCAGGTGATTATCGATATAAGACACGGCCTTGGCGACTGCTTTTTTCTTCGGGTCCTCCTGCTTTTCGGTGGAATAGAAGAAAATAATGCGCGCAAGAAGTGCGTGAAACACCTCGGTAACGGGAAGATAGGGGGAATCCATATTAATACTGTATTCGCCTATCGTGCGCATTCTGTCGGATATATTTTTCGGTGTGGCGGAAAACAGCAGGGTGATGTCATCGGACAGGCAGAATTCGTTTCCCTCGGTGTCGTAAATGTCAAAATTTACAAGCAGATCGGCTACCTTGCCCACTTCGCCAAAGAACGTCACCTCATACTCCGCGTACTTGGGAATATACACGAGATCGCCCTCAATGGCTGTGAGGCTATTGCCGTTTTTTTCAGTGAACTCTATTTTTTGACACTGTACGTACATAAAACCGTGGTTTTTTCTCGGTGTGCCGATAAAACTGAAGGTTTGCATATAGTTCCATACCTGCATAAGACCCGAAATGCGGCAAAATATGTTTTCCCTGCAGATCTCGCTCAGCTTTAACTGTTGCATCCCAATCACCTCGCTTTTGCTAAATGCTATCACAAAAAACCGAAAAACACAATAGATTTGAGTAAAATTACATTGTTATGCGCTTTGCACTTTGCTAATATGATATTATAAGAATGTACCGTGAGGTGATATATATGAATAATATGTTTGAATTAATCGGTGTCGATACTGCCGGTAAGCAATTTGAAGTCGAAGCGGATATAAAGGATTGCGGCAATGCCGTTACCGTTACCGTTTCTTCCGCATTCCTTGCATCCCAAAACGCGGACACTCTGCTTGTCCGTTCCGCGCTTTCCACCGCAAGGGCAGGGGACGAGGGATATATGTTCTTCCCGACCAATTTCTATTACGGCTATGCCCTCTGCTATTTTGACGAAAAGCCCGACACCCTCTATAAGTCCTGGCCCGCAGGCACTCCCGTGTGCGGACTTTGCGCAAACGAGAATGCCGTGTTTATTCACGTTGAAAAGGAGGATTTCGATGCCCGCTTCTACGTAGAAGTAAAGGACGGAATCTATTCCATATCCCCCCATTTCCGTTTTGACGGCGACACCCCCGATGAGGATGTTGTAATATCCTACCACAGAATGCCCGGTGCAACCTACGCGGATATGGCACGCTTCTACCGTGCGTCCCGCATCAAGGACGCAGGTTGCGTTCCGCTTACCGACCGTGTAAAGCAGCGCGAGCCTCTCAGACGTGCGGCTGACTGCCTTGAGCTCCGTATCCGTATGGGGTGGAAGCCTATTCCTACGCCCGTCCGCAGTCAGACACTTGAAAACGAGCCCGAAATGTACGTTGCCGCAACAGTGGAAACACTTAATAAGATCGTTGATGCACTGCAGCGACACGGTGTTGAAAAGGCAGAGCTTTGCCTTGTAGGCTGGGGCCCCGGCGGACACGACGGACGCTTCCCTCAGCAGTACCCCTCCGACGAGCGTTACGGCGGAGACGATGCCCTCAGAGAATTCATTGCACGTGCACAGCGCCTCGGCTATCAGGTGGTTTGCCACACCGTTTCCTGCGGAGCGTATGAAATTGCAAACAATTTTGATTGGGAAAAGCTTACTCACAAAAAGGGCGAGGACGGAAAGCTTATTCCGTATCTGCGCGACCATTATAAGGAAAAGGGACTCAACGGCGGCGACCCGTGGAGCCTTTGCGCAAAGACGGCATACGAGGATTACGCAATAAAGGATCTTCCCGAGGTGCGCTCCTACGGATTTATGGGTCTGCATTACATAGACGAGTTCACCGCGATAATTCCCGAAAAATGCTATCATCCCGACCACCCCGTAAGCCGCAAGCAGGCGCGTGAGTATTTCCGCAAGTGCGCTCAGCTGGCAAAGAAGCTCTTCGGCGGCTATCAGTGCGAGGGATATATGGACTTTATGAACGCGGATGTTGACAGTATTCTTTACACGGGCGTTCAGTCCAAGCTTACCCATGAGATGAATCCCCTCTTTGACGACAGCTTGCCCTTCTGGCAGCTCGTATACCACGGCATCGTGCTTTCCAACGCAACCTCCCAGACCATCAACTACACCATAAAGGAAGAGTATCAGCACCTCAAGTACCTCGAGTACGGTGCGCGCCCCGTTATGTACTTCCACAGCAAGTTCGGTGCAGATCGCAACTGGATGGGCGATATCGATCTGCTGTGCAATAACGATGAGAATATCGAAAAGGCCGCCGCCGCGATCAAGAAGGCTTATGACGAGTACGAGCAGTTAAAGCATCTGCAGTATGAGTTTATGGACGACCACGTAAAGCTTGAGGACGGCGTGTACAGAACCACGTATTCCGACGGAACTATAGTTACTGTAAATTATAACGACCTTTCCTATGATATAAAGGCTCCCGGCGAGGAGGACGTTATAGTTCCTGCCGATGAGGATATATTCTGGCTTTAATAACAAAAAGGAGATAAATTATGAAACGTGCACTTTCATTGGTTCTCAGCCTTGTGATGCTTCTGGGCACGCTTGCATTTGCATCGTGCGGCAAGGATCCCACACCCGCAGT
>JAZQFL010000120.1:0-4327 GCA_045539485.1 Eubacteriales bacterium | reverse complement strand
GGTAACGTGACGGTACTGACCGTTGATATCCACCATCTTGAAATCAACCATCTTGATGCCGTTTTCGCGGATAAAATTAACTATACCGGGAATCGTTTTTTCCATTTTTTGCTCCTTATATATGTGAAGAATAGAATATACACGCAATAATTTTAGCACACAGAAAAACCGATGTCAACTTATCCCAAACGCTTTTTGATATATTTTATAATAAAAGCTGTTAAAATATTGACAAACGCAGTGAGTTATGATATCATCTGCGTGCGTAAAAGCGAAAAATACACAAAGATCATAGGAGAACCAAAATGAAGAGAATCGTTTCCCTTATTCTTGTTCTTTGCATGACAGCAGTCCTTTTTGCCGCTTGCGGTGCAAAGGCAGAGAATTATGAGCTCGGTATCGGCATGGCTGTTACCTCCAACAACGCTAAGCTTAAGTATACCGCAACTGTTGCCGCAGTTGTTGTTGATGCTGAGGGCAAGGTAGTTGAGTGCCGCATCGATGCTATCGACATTACCGCAAAGATCGAGAACGGCGCTGTGGTTAAGTCCTCCGATTTCAAGTCCAAGGCAGAGCATGGCAAGTCTTACGGTATGCTCTCCGACTACGGCTCCAAGCTTGCCGAGTGGGATGACCAGGCTAAGTACTTTGAGAACGCTGTAAAGGGCAAGACCGTCAGCGAGATCTCCGCTATCAAGACCGGTGACGCCGCTCTTACCGCAGGCTGCACCATCGACGTTACCGATTTCGTTAAGGCAGTTGCAAACGCTATGAACAGCGCTCACAAGGTTGCCTTCTCCACCGCTTCCGCCATTACAGTCGGTGTTACCGTTAACGGCTCTGTTGCCGATAAGAACGGTAACGCAAGCTATGAGACCGCCGCAAGTGCAGTTGTTCTTGCAGACGGCAAGGTTACTGCAGCTCTCGTTGACTGTGCAGACGGCACCATCGCTGTTGAAAACGGCGAGGGCACCGCTCTTACCTATGCAGGCTCTAAGCTTGAGCAGGGCGATAACTACAACATGGTAAAATACGGCGGCGCTAAGGCTGAGTGGTACGTACAGGCTATGACCTATGCGGCAACCGCAGTAGGTAAGACCGCATCCGAGGTCGCTTCCCTCGCTACCGAGGGTGTAGCAGGCTGCACCATCGCAGTTGATGCTTACAAGGCAGCTATCGTTGAGGCTGTCCAGCTTGCAAGATAAAGTTTGATATGATATAAAAAAGGTTGTAAGAGTTTTTCTTACAACCTTTTTTATACTTTTATATTTTATACCTTTAATGCGGATATGGATTCCATTGCATCCTCTTCCGTTCTTCCGAATGCGCCGTGCTTGGTGCGGGAGGCGTAAAGCGCTCTGTGCTCGTCCGTCATCGTATGTACCACGCGGGCGGTGCGGTAACGTCCGTCCTCGAGCTTTTTGAATTTGAAGCCGACAAACAGCTCGTCCCCGTTTTCGCATTTTCCGAGAGCTATGTATTTGTAGGGATTTTGCGATGCAAATCCGTAGCACGCGGCTCGTGCGCCGCATACGGGGCATTCAAAGTCCGTCATTTCTCTGTCGTTTATAACGTCGCCCTTTTTGTCATATATTTGCGCAAAGCCTCGGGGAAGCTCCTTTTCCTCGGGCTTTTTGGTAAAGCGCTCGCGTATCTCGCCGTATTCCTCCATTGCCGTTTTGATATCTAGATGTGCAAATATGCAGGCGGTGTTCAGCGCATCGTTTAAGGCATCGTGTGCCTCAAGCGCCGGTTCGCCCAGTATCTCCATCGCGCGGGAGAGGGATATCTGACGATGCTCCTTTGTTATTCTGTCATCGAATATCGGCTGGAGGTCATAATGGGGAGGAATTATATCATCGTCAAGACCGTGCACAAGCACGTTCGTCCGCATCGTCGGAATATCATCGGGTCCCCACGTAAAGATCGCGCAGTCATCTCCGCACCAATTTATAAATGAAAAGAAAGCGGAAGGGAAGTCGGCGGCGGAGTGAAGCTCCGCTTCCGTTATGCGCGTAAGCTCCTTTACCCATTTTTGTATCTTTTTATAATATTTCGGCGCCACCATAGTTTTGAAGGTGGAAACGGTGTTCATATCCTCATCAAGCTTAACAGCACCTATCTCCACTATCTCCCCGTGCAGAGGCACGGGATCTTTTATCATTCTTGCGGGATGGGCGGGCTGATTCCACTCCATATCGAGTATAACGTAATTCATTCTTTGCTCCGTTCTTTTTGCTTCACCTATTCTATCATAGGCGTAAAAGAATCTCAACTGTTTTTTTGTTTTTTGGCAAAAACTTCGTTAATTATTTAATTATTACAAAAAAGCCCTTAAAATAGGCGATTTTATTGACAAAACGCTATCTTTTGTATATAATGTTACCTTGGTGGAGAATGAGATAAATGAAGGTGATATTAGTATGAAATTGCGATATGCAAGCCTTATTCTCTGTTTTTTACTGCTTTGTTTTCCCCTCGCATCGTGCACCGAAAAACAGACGGAGCCGCAGGTGCGTTCGTATTTTTATTGGTTTGATACCGTAAGCAGCATCTATTCTTACGCCGAGGACAGCGAGGAGGATTTTCTCGCTAACTGCGAGGCTGTCACAGCGGTGCTGGAGGAATACCATCAGCTGTTTGATATTTATTATCAGTATTCGGGCATAAACAATCTTTGCACGGTAAATCAAAATGCGGGCAAGTCCCCCGTAAAGGTGGATATCAAGCTCATTGATTTTCTTGAATATGCAAAGGAGCTTTACACTCTCACAAACGGAGAGATGAATATTGCGCTGGGCGCGGTGCTGAAGCCGTGGCACGACTGCCGTGCCGAGGCAAATGACGGCGGAAATGCGCTTTTGCCCGATGCCGAGGTGCTGAGCGAGGCACAAAAGCACACGGATATAAGCTGTATCGTCACCGACCGTGAGGCATGTACGGTCTATATCTCAGACCCCGACGCATGCATAGACGTGGGTGCGCTCGGAAAAGGCTACGCCACCGAAAAGGCGGCAGAGGTGCTCCGCGAGCGCGGTGTAAGCTCTTACGTTCTGAATATCGGCGGCAACGTCCGCTGTATCGGCATGCGCCCATCGGGGGACGGCTGGATAACGGGCATCACAAACCCCGATAAGACGTCGGACGAGCCGTTTGTTTGCCGTGTTGTTCTTCGTGACGTTTCCTGCGTTACTTCGGGCAATTATGAGCGCTTTTATACGGTGGAAGGCAAAAAATACCACCACATCATAGATAAGGATACCCTCTATCCCTCCGAGCATTTTGCGCTTGTTTCCGTTATCTGTGCGGACAGCGGGCTTGCGGACGGGCTGTCTACCGCGCTGTTTTGCATGAGCTATGAGGAAGGCCTCGCGCTTGTCTCCTCGCTTGAGGGGGTCGAGGTGCTTTGGGTAACCGAGAGCGGGGAAAGATATACTACCCCCGGTTTTGATAAGCTTTTGGTAAATTAACGTTGAAAGACGAAAGGATAAATTATGTTTGGGTTTAAGTTTTTGGGTAATACCCGTGTTCCCCACCGCAAGAACACTGCCGAAATGCCTGCGGTAAGGATGCCCGCGCCCGAAGAGGTGCTTTTGCACGTTTCGCAGAATATCGGCGCACCTGCAAAGGTGGTCGTTAAGGCAGGGGACGAGGTAAAGGTCGGTCAGGTAATCGCCGAGGCGGGCGGTTTTGTTTCCGCTCCCATCCACTCTTCCGTGTCCGGCAAAGTAGTAAAGGTAGAAAAATATCTTACCTACGGCGGACAGTACGTTGATGCCGTGCGTATAGCAAGCGACGGGCTTATGACCGTGCATGAAAGCGTTACTCCTCCCGAGGTAAAGGATCTTGACAGCTTTGTTGAGGCGGTACGCAGCTCGGGTGCCGTAGGCCTTGGAGGCGCAGGCTTTCCCACAGCGGTAAAGCTTGAGGCGGCAAAGAAGGGAAGCATCCACACCCTTGTTATCAACGGCGCGGAGTGCGAGCCCTATATAACAAGCGACACACGCACAATGCTTGACGATACCGACAGCGTGGCATACGGCATTGCTTTGCTTGAAAAGTACATCCCTCAGCTTGAAAAGATCTATATCGGCATCGAGGCCAACAAGCCGAAGTGTATTGCAAAGCTGACGGAGACCTTCAAGGACAATGCAAAGGTCACCGTTAAAAAGCTTCCCGCGCTCTATCCTCAGGGCTCGGAGAAGGTGCTTGTGCACAACACAACGGGCAAGGTCGTTCCCGCAAGAAAGATCCCCGCGGATATCGGAGTTCTTGTTATGAACGTAAGCACCCTTGCGTTTGTTGCAAGATACGTTAAAACGGGTAT
>JAZQFL010000119.1:0-6032 GCA_045539485.1 Eubacteriales bacterium | reverse complement strand
ATTTACAAATTATTCATTGCAAAAATTTACCTTAAATATTATAATAGCATTAATCACACTGTATTGTCAAGGAATAGAGGTCTAATGATGATAACACGTAAAAACTGTCTTATGCTCGGAATAACGGCTTTCGGCATCTTTTTGGCTATACAGCTGTGGCCTTCGGCGGCAAAGCTGTTTCTTGCTTTGCTCGGTGCAATTTCGCCTCTTGTTACGGGATTTATTATCGCGTACGTAGTTAACATACTTATGTCGAGGTACGAAAAGCTTTTCTTTCCCCGCCTTCGCAATAAGGCGGCAGAAAAATTAAAGCGCCCCGTATCGCTTCTTCTTGCATTTGTAACGCTTGTTGCGGTAGTCGCCCTTGTTATATGGCTTATCGTACCCAAGCTTGTGGATTGCGTTGCGTTGCTTATAAATGAACTGCCAAAGGCAATAAGAAGCGTTATCGACTGGATGGAAAAATTCCACGTACTGCCCGAGGATATTATAGCATCGCTTGAAAAAATAGACTGGAAATCCCGCGTCGGCGAGATATTCAATGCGGTAACAACGGGTATCGGAAGCGTCGTAAACGTCGCTCTTTCCGTAGTTACCTCCGTGTTCTCTGCGCTTGTTTCGGCTTTTCTTTCCACTATCTTTGCAATTTATCTGCTTGCGGATAAGGAGGGGATACTCAGTCGGGTATCAAGGCTCTTTAAACGTATTATGCCCGTAAAATGGTATTCCCGCACAGCATATTTCCTTGAAGTTGCAAATGACTGCTTTTCAAGATATATAGTCGGTCAGTGTACCGAGGCGGTGATACTGGGCGCTCTTTGTACCGTTGGTATGCTTATCCTCGGTCTGCCTTATGCAACTATGATAGGAGCGCTTGTGGCATTTACTGCGCTCATACCCGTTGCGGGTGCGTATATCGGCGCGGGTGTCGGTGCTTTTATGATACTTACGGTGTCTCCCATAAAGGCTGTTGTGTTTATCGTTTTCCTTGTTATCCTTCAGCAATTTGAGGGTAACGTTATATATCCCCGTGTAGTCGGCTCTTCTATGGGTCTGCCCGGTATATGGGTGCTTGCCGCTGTCACCGTCGGCGGCGGTATAATGGGAGTTGCGGGAATGCTTATCGGCGTTCCGCTTGCCGCAACCGTTTACCGCCTTGTGGCAAGCGACGTCCGCCGTTGGGAAAAAGAGCAAGCGGCGGTTAAAGAACCGCCAAAGCCTGAACCGGCGGAACAAGAAACGGAGCAAAAGCCCGCTCCCGCACCGCAAAAACCGAAAAAGCAAAAGAAGGGAAAGAAGAAATGAAAAGATGCTTAAGTAAAGTCATTGCAGTTCTCTTTATAATTGCGTGCATTTTTGCGTTTTCTTCCTGCGGTCACGAGCACGTTTACGGCGAATGGTCGTATGCGGTGCTTCCGACCTGCACCGAAGCGGGCGTGCAGTCGCGCATGTGCCTTGAGTGTGAGGAAACAGAGGAGATGCCCGCCGATCCTCTCGGTCACGATGAGGTAAAGCACGAGGCTGTAGCCGCAACTTGTACCGAAAAGGGAAACGAGGAGTACGTCACTTGCTCTCGTTGCGATCATACTACGCTTAAGGAGATCGAAGCTCTCGGACATAAAGAGGTTCAGTGCAAGGGTAAGGATGCTACCTGTACCGAAAAGGGATATGAGCCGTACGTATTTTGTGAGAGATGCGAGTATAGGACATTCAAAGAGACACCTGCCCTCGGCCACGACGAGGTAAAGCACGAAAGAAAGCAGTCCACCTGCCTTGAAAAAGGCTGGGCTGCATACGTTACCTGCTCGCGCTGTGATTACACAACCTTCAAAGAACTCCCTAAGTCCGGACATCAGCAGGCAGTGCTTGCCGCAAAGCAGCCTACCTGTACGGAAACGGGCCTTACCGTCGGAAGCTACTGCAAGGTATGTAACGTAACTATCAGAGCGCAGGAGACCGTAGCGGCAAAGGGACACATATGCAAGCAGGGAACTTGTACCGTTTGCGGAGTTGAGGACTATCTCGAACCAAGCCAATACGGATCAAGGATAATGTATAACAGCCTTGCGTCTTATTCCAACGGCAGGGATATGCAGGAGCTGTATAACAGAGTGGAAAAGGCGGTAAAGGCATTCCACTTCGATTATACGACCGACCTTGTGCTTGAAGACGGTGGTGAGTGGGCATACATAACGGACAAGATAAATTGCAAGGATCTTTCTCTTACAAAAGATGACGGTTACATAGTTTGCACTGCTTTTATAAACGATAATCCGATATATTATTGGCTAACGAGACCAACCTTAACATATAATAAAAACACAAACAAGCTTTCATCCGTTAATTTGCGTGTCAACGAGGGCTACGAAAAGGGAGCAAAACGCGAATCGATAAACAGACAGCTTGCCATAGTACTGAAAGAGTTCACTCAATATGCAAAAGACGAAACAAGCGCTTATCAAAAGGCACTTTGTTACTATGAGCTCGTAATTAAAAACACTGTTTATGAAAATGCCGCAGTAGGCAAAACATCCAAGGAATTCTACCATTGCCGCAATATTTTGGGAACATTTATTCACGGACGTGCAGTTTGTGTAGGATATTCTCTTGCATTCAACACCTTGCTTAATTTCAGCGAAATTGAGTGCACCACGATTTCCGGAGATAATCACCAATGGAGCATCGTGCGAATGAATGACGGAGAATGGTATTGGTTTGACCCCACTTGGGACGATGTGCCTAACATGCCTCTTGGATATCAGACCAAATATTTTTGCGTGAACGATACTCAGCCGGTCAACTGGAGAGATATGTCAGCTCCCGGTGCTTCTGCGACTTTGGGAAATTCCGGGTTTTTGGATAGTCATACACCGTATGCGGTGGGCGAGGAGGACGTTTCTCGCTATGATTGGAGCTTCTGGCTGCCCGAAAGATCTACCGTCAAGTATTCAAGTTCCGACGTGATCGAATTGCGCGAGACGTTTACGGTCGACGGCAATACATACGCACTCATAGGCTACGGAAAGGTTCAGCTTGTAAAAACGGGCGCAATGCCTTCTGTGTTTAAGGTGCCCGAGAAGGTAAGCTATAACGGAGTTGAGTATACGGTTGTCAGCATCGGAGCGATAATGAGCAGCGGATTGTTTGACGGAAGCAGACCGATCGGTAACGGTTACTCGAAAAATGTGATCCTGCCAAAATCAGTGAATTACGTTATGCCGCGCGCAATAACAAACGAGAGCAACGCAGTGAATATATACTACGAGGGAACAGCTTCGGATTGGCGCAAAGTAACAATTGCAACAAAATATCTGGCGAAGTCCAAGATCTATTATTATAACGAGACCCGCCCTTCGGTATCGGGCAATTACTGGCACTACGTAAACGGACAGCCGACACCTTGGTAAGACATAGGAGAAAATGATGAGACCTACTGCTAAAAAATTATTCCTTTGTTTGATCCTGTTGACGGTGGCTTTGTGCTTCGCAAGCTGCGGTCACGAGCACGTTTACGGCGAGTGGTCGTATGCGGTGCTTCCGACCTGTACCGAAGCGGGCGTGCAGTCGCGTATGTGCCTTGAGTGCGAGGTAACGGAGGAACGCCCCGCCGAGCCTTTCGGTCATGATGAGGTCAAGCACGAAGCTGTAGACGCAACGTGCACAGAGAAGGGAAACGAGGCTTACGTTACCTGCTCGCGCTGCGATCATACCACCTTTAAGGAAACCGAAGCGCTTGGGCATGATGAGATAAAGCACGAAAGAAAGCAGTCCACCTGCCTTGAAAAGGGCTGGGCAGCGTACGTTACCTGCTCGCGTTGTGATTACACAACCTTCAAAGAGCTTCCGAAATCCGGGCATCAGCAGGCAGTGCTTGCAGCAAAGCAGCCTACCTGTACCGAAACGGGACTTACCGTCGGAAGCTACTGCAAGGTATGTAACGCAACTATCAGAGCTCAGACTGTTGTGGCGGCAAAGGGACACAGCTGTAAGCAGGGAATCTGCACCGTTTGCGGAGTTGAGGATTATTCATCACCTTCGCAGTATGCATCGACGGTTTGCTATGATCTTTTGCTGACGCATAAAAACGGAAAAAAGATGCAGACGCTTTATAAGAAAATAGCGGCGGCTGTGCATGAATTCCATTATGATTATACTACTGATCTGGAGAAGCGTGCGGATTTTTATGATTGGTGCTATATACCTCAGCGCGTTACGTATTCTGACTTGGGATTAACGGAGAGCGAAGCACATATTGCTATGGAGGCGTTTGTAAAAGACAATCCCATCTATTACTGGCTTGCGGGCTTCTTTTTTAGAGACAGCTATGTTGAAAACGGGGTGCGCTATTATTACTGTGCCATTCCGGTCAGAGATTTATACGCAAAGGGAAGTGTAAGAAAGAGTTATAACGGACGGCTTGCCGCATCGCTAAAACAATATGCTGAGCTTACATCGGGAGAAAACTCGATATATCTTACTACGCTTAAATGCTATGAATCAATGTTGAAAAACGTCGAGTACTCCTATGATGTTATGGACAAAAGCTCAGCGCTTTATCCATGGTCTAGAAATGTGCTTGGAATGTTTTGTCATAAACGCGGAGTGTGCTCCTCTTATGCCGAGGCATTCTCTTTGCTACTTAATTATCACGGAATAGAAAATCGGTATATTTCCGGGGAGGTTAAAGGCGGCGGTCACGTTTGGGTTGCTGCGCGTATGGATGACGGTAAATGGTATTGGTTCGATCCCACCTGGGATGATTCTCCTAATACTGCCCTTGGCTTTAAGCACAAATATTTTTGTGTTGCCGAAACCGATTTCGTAGACTGGAAGGACTGCATGTATTTTAATGGCGGTTTTCAGGGCGAAAGGACTTTTAGTGATGAACACACTCCTAAACATTATGTTTTGACAAGCACGAGTTATGAGAAGCAGTTACCGCTTCCGGAGATGTCTCAAACTTCATTTGACGACCCTTCTGTTCTTGAGATACGTGAAGCTTTCACCGTGGGTAAAAATGCGTATGCACGCATATCTTCGGATATGGTGCAGATAGTACGCTCAAGCGAGAAAGAAACACTTGTAATTCCCGGTAAAGTCACGTATAGCGGTAAGGAATACACTGTTGGAGCTATTGGTTTGCAGATGGATAACGGATTGTTTGATTACACCCAACCAATAACCAGCGGATTCCTTAAAAATGTTGTTGTGCCGAACAGTGTGGTTCAAATATTGGATTTTGGACTGTGTCAAGCTAATACAAAGATAAATATTTTCTTTGAAGGAACATCGTCGCAGTGGAAAGCAATTTCAAAATATGAAGCAGCTTACAGAAGCGCTAATATTTATTATTACAGTGAGATACGTCCAACTACATCCGGCAATTACTGGCACTACGTAAACGGTGTGGCAACACCGTGGTAAATAAATACAGCTCCCTGCAAACGCAGGGAGCTGTATTTATTTTATAAACATCGCATCGCCGAATGAGAAAAATCTGTATTTTTCCCTTACCGCTTCCTCGTAGGCGGCGAGGGTCTTTTCTCTGCCCGCAAGGGCGGAGACGAGCATAATAAGCGTGCTTTCGGGCAGGTGGAAATTCGTTATCAGCGCGTCACACGCCTTGAATTTATATCCGGGGTATATGAATATTCCCGTGTCACCTATTACGGGATGCACAAGTCCGTCGTCGCTTGAGGCGCTCTCAAGAGTTCTGCAGCTTGTGGTGCCTACGCAAACGGTACGTCCGCCTGCTGCACGGCGCGAGTTTATCGTGTCTGCGGCTTCCTTTGTAACGGTGATGAATTCCGTGTGCATAAGGTGGTCGGCGATCTTTTCCTCCTTCACGGGGCGGAAGGTGCCAAGTCCTATATGCAGCATAACGGGCACAACGGCAATATCCATTGCCTTTATCTTTTCAAGCAGCTCGGGGGTGAAGTGCAGGCCCGCGGTGGGAGCGGCGGCACTGCCGCGCTCGCGTGCGTATACCGTTTGGTATCTTTCGTTATCCTCCCACTTTGTTTCGATGTAAG
>JAZQFL010000118.1:0-3589 GCA_045539485.1 Eubacteriales bacterium | reverse complement strand
GCCCACTTCTGTGGGCGGACTTTTGAAAATACGGAAGCGCTATGAATAACAATACCCAAAACACACAAAGAATTCAAAGCAGAAAACACGAGATAACCGTATGCTCGGTACTGCTTTGCCTTTGTGTGCTTTTTATTCATGTAGCTTCCCTGTTCGTTTCAAGCGCTGACAGATCAAGCGTTCTTTATATGCCGATCGCAGCTGTATGGCGGATGTGCGGTTTTGCCGCGCAGGGCTTTATTTTCCTTGCGGGACTCAGATATATGATCTCCGCAAAAAAAGGGGGGCGTTCCGTTCCCTCATACTATCTCTCCCGTCTTTTGCGTATTCTCCCCCTATACCTCATTTGGTGCGTTATTTATTATGCTTACGACATCGTAGCAGACGGTGCAAAGTTCGATATCTCGTATTTTCTTAACTGCGTGCTAACGGGCGATCTCACGGGGCATCTTTACTACATTCCCGTATTACTGCAATTCACCCTGCTTGCCCCGCTTTCGCTTCTATTGAGAAAAAAACTCCCATCGTCGCTTATATTGCCGGCATCCGTTCTGCTTACTTCAATATTCGGTGACCACCTTACCGATATCTTAAACGCCGTATTCCCTGCCGCCTCCGCATTTAACTATTCCGACCGAGTGTTCACAAGCTTTCTTATCTTTTGGTCGGCGGGCTGCTGTGCGGGCGCGGCTTACGATAAATTTTGCGAGCTGCTTGATAGCGCAAAGGGCTTCATCATTGCCGCTTTCGTCCTCTCCGCCGTGCTTGACCTCGGCGCTATGTACTATTCCTTCATACTGGGCAGGTTTATCTGGTGCATAAAACAAATACAGACCCTCTACGTGCTCTCGGCGATACTGTTTTTGATGTGCATATCGCGTTTGATAGTCAAAAACCGCACGGAGGCTCCCGCGTTTTTCCAGAAGGCAGAGCTTGCGGGATACTTTGTATTTATTTCACACATTCTCCCGCTTGATGCGCTCCAATTGTTGCTTGACCGTCTGGGTGTCGGCGTCAGCGTCGGCTTTTTATGCCGTTTTGCCGCACTTGCCGTATATTTTGTGCTCTGTTCACTTGCGTACGGCAACCGCCTTTACATGGTCCATGCAAAAAGAAAGCTTAACAGGTAACGGATATGAAATTGGATTCCCGTAAATTCATACAGATACTCATCATCTGCCTCTGTTCCGTGCTCGCCTTTTTGGCGGTGTTCAGGGCAGGTGTGCTTTTCGGCGTTATTAAAGCTGTGTTTGCCGCGCTTTCGCCCATTATTGCCGGCGCTTGCATTGCATTTACCCTGAACGTTCTGCTTTCCCTTTACGAGAGAAAGCTCCCGCAAAAATTCCTCACCAAGCTCGGCAGCTACAAGCGCCTTTTCTGCGTTGTGCTTACGCTTTTCACCGTTACTGCTCTGCTTGGAGTTTTCGTTCTGCTTATATACCCCGAGCTTAAGGAAACCGTGCTTACAGTTGTATCCAACATCCCGGGTTATGCCGCCGCCCTTATCGCTTATGCGGCAAGGCTCACGGGCAAAACGGAAAGCGAGCTTTTTGAAAGCGTGGATATAAACTGGGAATCCGTTGCCGCGAAAATAAGCGATTTTATCAGCGGCTACGGAGATAAGCTTATAAGCAACACGATAGGTATTACCGGTAACGTGCTTGTGGCAGTGCTCGGTGTATGCGTTTCCATCGCACTTGCCGTGTGGATCCTTATGACGAAGGAAAAACTCGCCTCCCGCACGGTATATATGCTTAACAAGCTCTTTCCCAAGCGCGCCGAAAGCATAAGAAGACTTGCCCGCTATTCGGCTGACGTGTTCTCGGGCTTTATCGGCGGTCAGCTTGCCGAGGCGCTTACTATCGGCGTTCTCTGTTTTGTGGGAATGCTCATTTTCGGCTTTCCCTACGCGCTTACCGCATCCGCAATTATTATGATATTCGCCCTTGTGCCCGTTTTCGGTGCCATTGTGGGTGCCATACTTGCGGCACTGCTGATGCTTACCGAATCTTTTGCCACCGCGGTGTGGTTCCTTATTTACATCCTTGTGCTTCAACAGCTTGAATCCAACATCATCTACCCCAAGCTTATGGGAGACTCCGTAGGTCTTCCGGGTCTTTGGGTACTCGTTTCCGTTACTATCGGAGGCGATCTGTTCGGCGCCGTCGGTATGCTTACCGCCGTCCCCGTGTTCGCGATACTCTTTACTATCTTCAATGCCCTGCTCGATAAGCGGATAGAGGCAAAGAAGGCAAAAGCGCAAAAGAACGAGCCCCCCGCAGAACAAACCGCATAAAACAAGCGGGTGTAAAGAAATTCGGTTTCCTTACACCCGCTTTTAACATCAAAATTCCGTTGAATGCTCATTAAAAAACTCAAAATACTCCCTTACGTTCTCAAGCTCCGTCCATTTTTTCACCTGCACGGGGCGGCTGTCGAGATCGTAGATCCTTGCGTTTTTCATTGCAAGCAGAAAGGGAGAGTGCGTGGAGATAACGAGCTGACAGCCGAAAAATCTTGCGCTGTTTTCAAGAAACGAGGCAAGCTCGCGCTGCAGCTTCGGGGAGAGGCTGTTTTCGGGCTCGTCGAGAAGATAGAGCGCGTTTTCGCCTATCTTCTGCGTAAAGTAATAGAATGCCGTCTCTCCGTTTGAGCGTCCGTCCATTTCGCGCGGAAGTCTGCGCGAAACGTACACGCTCTTGGTTTTGCTTTTCGCCTCTATGCGGCGCTTGAAATCCTCGTATTGCGAAAGATCGCGCATCGGCTCCATCGGGGTTTCGCGCGTGTTGTAATATTCCTCAAAAAGCGCCTCCCGCTTGCGGTCTATCTCTCCGTTCACGGAGCGGATATCAAGGAGCATATCAAACACGTCATCACTTGCTATTCTCATACTGCCCTCGGGCAGTTTTTTTGTTCCGATCTCAAGCGTATAACGGCACATCGCAAGATAATCGTCCATATACGGGGTCTCATTCACGGGCGCCGAGGACGGTACACCGAGCTTTTTTGCGATGAGATTGAGAAGCGTGGATTTGCCCGAGCCGTTACCGCCGTAAAGAACCGTTATCGGCTCAAATTCCAATTTTTCAAGTCCCTTCTGCGGAAAAAGCTTGAAGGGGTATACGTTATCGTGGCTGTAGCACTTCATCTCCAGCTGATAAGGGTACGACAGAATAAAGCCCGACTCGTCCCTTTCAGTCGGAAGAGTGAATTCTTTTAAATAGAGCATATTTTCCACCTTTGCGGGAGGGGAGACCCCTCCCCTACGCAAGCGGGACGTCGAGACGCCGTCCCCTACGATCATCGTAAATTGTTACATTGTAATTTTTCTGCCGCCGTTTTCGGTTTATATATCCAAATACCCCTTAAGTACTTTGAGCGCATTCCAAACTCCGTCAATATGGCTTCTCTCATAGCCGTGGCTTGCGTAAACCCCCGCGCCGATAAGTCCGTGGCGCAAGTCACTGCCCGCGGAAAGAGTTGCCTCAACGTCAGAGCCGTAGAAGGGATAAACGTCAACCGCATACTCCGCGCCTTCCTTTTTTGCGGCGGCAATGAGCTTGCTTACTACGTCGTAATTATAAGGTCC
>JAZQFL010000117.1:0-10518 GCA_045539485.1 Eubacteriales bacterium | reverse complement strand
TCGCCGTTGCCGATAACGGGTATCTTTACCGCCTTGACCACGCGCTCCGTAATGCTGTGGTCGGCATATCCCGTATAAAGCTGTTCCTTTGTGCGTGCGTGGAGCGTTATTGCCGCAGCGCCCGCCTCCTCGGCAGCTCTTGCCGCCTCCTCGGCATTTATGCTGTTTTTATCCCAACCCGCGCGTATTTTTACGGTAACGGGCAGGCTTGATGCCTTTACGGCGGCTCTTATGACCTTTTCCGCCTTTTTCAAGTCCAATAAAAGTGCCGAGCCCTCTCCGTTTGATACTATCTTGTGCATCGGACAGCCCATATTAAGGTCTATTGCCGCAACCTCCCCTGTGGGCAGTCCGCCCTGCGAGAAAAACTGCGCCGCATAGGAGATCGCATCCTCCTCTGCACCGAAAAGCTGAATCGCGGTGGGAAGCGCTCCCGTTTTTGCAAGGCCGAGCGTTTTTTTATTATTCATCATCACGGCCTTGGCGCTTATCATCTCGCTTACCGAATATTCCGCGCCAAGCTCCGCACATACGGTGCGGAAGGCAAGGTCTGTAAAGCCCGCAAGCGGCGCAAGCATAAGCCCGTGATGCAGTTCTGTATTTCCTATTTTCATATCACTTTTTCGCGGCACGCATAAAATACTCGACAATGCCGTTTTTTATGCCCTCTGCAGTGGTGTCAATGCCCTCATCGGTAAGCATACGTGCGTATTCCTCAACAGATGTCATATAACCTGTTTCTATAAGCGCGGCTACGGTTGCGGTATCGCGGCAAACGGCAAGATCCATATAAGCTGCGCCGCGGGTTTCTCTGCTGAGTGCCGCAGACAGGCTCTCGCTTACCGCGGAGGCAAGCGCCTTGCCTGCAAGCGTGGAATAATAAGCCTCTATACCGCGCACCGAGGTAATATCCGCAGAATACGGCATACTGTTCTGATGCACGGATATTACGGCATCTGCATCAGCTTCCGATATTATGCGCTGTCTTTCCTTCAGAGTAAGTGCGGTATCCGTATCTCTTGTAAGAATCACCTCTGCACCGAGGGCGGTGAGCTTATCCCTGAGTGAGAGAACTACGGAAAGATTTATATCCTTTTCATTTTTGCCGCTCTGTGCGCCCAACGCGCCGCTGTCCTCGCCTCCGTGTCCCGCATCCAGAACTATCTTTTTACCGTTAAGCGGTCTTGATCCATCCTTTATCGACGGAGGTGCATTTACAGTGATCCTGATAAGCGAAACTCCCTCCACGGTCTCATAGCTAACCGAGTATCCGCAAAAGCGGTCGGTATCGGCAACTGTGAGGCGAAGCTCCGCATTGCCCGTTTCTGTATTATTTATAAGCTCAACGTCCGAAATAACGGGAGACTGAACGTCGCGCGTAACGGCATTGTCGGTCACGGTGCAATTGTGTATGGTAAAGGTAAGCACGTTACCGTTGAAAGAAGACGAAACGGCCGCCTTTGCGGGAGTTTTTGTATAGAACACCGTATTTCCGCCGATGCTGGTCTGCAGAAGCTGTCTGACGTACGATGACTTAGGAATTTCGCACGCAGGCGCCGATTCGGCATCGGCAATATTCAGATAAGCACCCATAGAAAGGAGCCAATATCCGTCCCTTTCCGCAAGTGCATATTCCGTCATTCCCACGGACTGAGCGTTTCCGTATACGTACGAGCCGCCGGGTGCATCCTTTAAATAAACACCGCCGTTTACGACCGTAACGGGAATACAGCACCCTTCGCCGAGCACACGTATCTCTCCGCCGGATGCCTTTGCTTTTTCGCTTCCGCGGGTTACTGTAAATTCAACGGTACCGAGGCTTTCAAGCTTTTCCGACGTATTGAGCACAACGGAAGCGGAATATCTTACAGCAGTAAGAGCGCCGGTTTCTGCACTTTCGGGCAGAAGCGTTATATCCTTGCCGCCGAAGACAGCGGTAACCGTACTGCCCGCAGGTGCAATGCAGGATAAATAAAGCTCGTTGCCGCTTGCAACCGTGGTACGGGAATAGGGATACGCATCTTTAATGCAGAACGAATCGAGTGTCTTCGCCTCCCCGTCTGCGCGGACGACAAGGTGCTCGTAGGTCTTGCCGCCGTATTCAAAAACAAGGCGGTTCTCACCGTTTTTAAGCGAAACGTAAGCAGAGAAGCTTCCATCCTTCGTAAGACTGAGCTTTTTCCCGTTAAGAGTTACCGCGTGCGCGGTATTTGCAGAACCGAGGATATATACGCTCTCCGATTCCACTGACGTGCCGTATGCGGGCGCGGCGATATAAAATTCTCCGCCGTTATCCAAGGGTGCAGGGAATACTTTTTTTACGCTGTATACATGTTTAAGCTCGTCTGAGGCACCCTTTACGTTGTTCTTGAGTACCGAATATCCGTAATGGATGCTTCCTCTGTACGCAAGAGCGCTTCTTGCAAACAGTATCTGGCGCGAAAGCTCACCCTCAGGCGATTCAAGAGTATCGTAGCGGTATGCTCCGTGGCTGATAAGCAGGTCCACACCCGTGTTAGCCACCTGTGCGTTCCACCATCTTACAAGCACATCATACCTTGCAACAGAAGTATCAAAGCTCCAGTATATCTGCGGTGCGACGTAATCAACGTAACCGCCCTCAATAAACGCAAGCGTATCACAGTAAATGGAGGAATAGCTTTCATTACCCGCAGTATCGCTTCCGCCGTTTTTTCCGTTATCGTTCTGCCAGATGCCGAAGGGCGCAACACCGAACTGACAGCCACCTCGTGCCGCCTTTATCTCCTTATAGCAGAGCTCCATCATCTTGTTGATGTTTTCCCTGCGCCAGTCCGCAATCGGAGCACCGTTAGCGTAACGGAAATAAGAAACTCCGTCGTCAAACTCGGCAAGCACATTTTTTCCGTTCTCTTGAACGTACACGGGCGAAGGATAGAAATAATCGTCAAAAATTATACCGTCCACCGCGTATTTTTCCGCTATCTCCCTGCATCCCGCCGCAACAAGCTCGCGAGCCTTCGGGTTACCTGCATCCAGGTACAGTCTTCCGTCCGCATAAGCTATCGCAAGAGAGGGGTCTTTTCTTACAGGGTCGTTTTCGGGCAGAGCGTTCACGTCCGTTTTAGGCACTGAGGTGCTGCCCACAGTAACGCGCAGGGGATTTACCCAAGCGTGTACGCGGATACCCTGTGCGTGCGCCGCTTCCAAAAGATACGCAAGCGGGTCAAAGCCGCCGTCCGCTTTTTCTCCTCTCTTTCCGCTCAGGTATTCGGAAACGGGGAATATATCGCTGTCGTACAACGCGTCTCCCGAAGGACGCACCTGAAAATAAATTGCATTGAGCCCCATAGCCTTTACGTTCTCAACCATCGCATCAAGCTCGGCTGCAAGCTTATCGGCACTAAGCCCCGCAGAAGAGGGGTAATCGATATTGTAAACGGATGCTATCCACACGCCGCGCACCTCGGAATCGGGTCCATCGACAGGCTCCGTGCCTGCGGATATATCCCCGCCGTCCATTACGGGCATTGTAAACTGTTCAACAACACCGTCCGAGCAAGAGGCAAGCAGCATACACGCAAGTATGGCAAAAGAAACGGCACGCAAAAGCGCCCCGATTTTTTTGATCCCGTTTTTATAAAAGCCCGTGTGTTTCATTGCATACCTCCGCATTATACTAACATTCTACCACTAATATCGGGGCATTACAACCCGATTACAAAAATTAAATAAGTCCTGTTTGTTAATTTTTTTGCCTTCATATTAAAATATTGCTTTTGACGTTTTTTTATGTTATTATATTATGAAGAGATTTACGAACACGGAGTTTTGCAATGAAACACGTTGATATATACACGGACGGCGCCTGCAGGTTTAACCCCGGTCCCGGAGGATGGGGCGCGATACTGGTTTACAAGGGAAAAGAAAAGGAGCTTAGCGGAGGCGAAGCGGAAACGACCAACAACCGCATGGAGCTTACAGCAGCCGTTATGGCGCTTAAAGCTTTAACGGAGCCGTGCGAGGTGTCGCTTACATCGGATTCCAAATACCTTGTGGACGGAATAACGAAAAACTGGGCTGTCGGCTGGAAGGCAAAGGGCTGGAAGCTGGCATCCGGCAAACCCGCACAGAATATCGACCTTTGGGATGAGCTTCTCTCACTGCTTGAAACGCATAACGTGACCTTCAACTGGGTAAAAGGACACGAGGGACACCCGTATAACGAAAGATGCGACAAGCTTGCAACCGCCGAAGCGGACAAATACAAACAATAGGAGAAAAAGCTATGCTTACAGCAGGCAGAGAAAACAGCATACGCCGCGCGGCAAAAAGAGCCGTGCTTCTTTTGCTTGCGCTTTTACTTGCATTCTGCCCGCTTTTTGTTGCTTCGCATGCACCGCAGGTGTGCGCGGCTGAAACAGAGACCACCGATTTTGCGGAACGCTTTCTGTGCACCGAATATAAGACCGAGCGCGGCTCTGCCGCACTTTCACAGGACGGAAAGAGCATACGTATCAATTTCTACGGCACGGGCTCCTATATTGAAGGTACCGTTACGTCCTCCGCAATTGGCGAAAACGTAAATGCACTGCGCTTTACCGTGCATTCCTGTACACGCGCAGCGCAGATGACGGTAAGCTACAGCTATACAGAGAGCGGGGATTTCGATTCCGAAAACAGCCTTTCCATTCAATTCGAGCGATCGGATTCCGTTAAGATCTACACCGTAAGCCTGCCGAACGCATCGGAGGTAAAGCGCATCCGCCTTACCTGCGAGCAGGCAAGCCTCACCTCATTTACGCTTACGTCACTGCTTGCCGTATCGGCTTATGCGGACAGCACCGATTATGCGGGAAAAATAGAAAGCTGTACCGTAAGCGGATCCACAGTTTCTATCAAGGGCACGATACCCACCTCAACCGTAGCCGCGCGCCGTAACAATATACTTGCAGTATACGTGCTTGACCACGAAAAGATCACTGCACAGGCAATGCCCGTAAAAACCGCACCTATATCTGCGAAGTTCGAGATAAAGGTACCGATTGCCGACGGCGATATAAGCGGCACCAAATACCTTGTATGCCTGCTTGACGGCGCAGGCGGATGGGTTCCCGTGGCACCCGCCGTTTATGCAACAAAGCAAGGCGCTTCAAAGGCAAAGGCGCTTCCCTTCAAGGGCATCCTCAGCGAAAGCTGTACGGATCTCGGCGCGGGCACGGCGCTCGCAGACGTTGACCTTTCCCTGCTTTTTGATATGCAGGGAGGGGGATATGCTTACCGTTTTGAGGGTGAATACTTTTATTTTGACCGCGAAGAAACGGACAGGCTGAGAGCCGCAGTCACCCGCAATGATGCAATGGGAAGCGAAACACTGCTCCGTCTTTTGTGCTCAAATCCCGCAAAAGAAGTGCCATTTACCTATTCTTACAACGAATCGGGCGTATTTTACTATGCTTTGAACGCGGATACCGAAGAGGGACGCAAGTATATCCGCGCCGCTATCAGCTTTCTTTCCGAGAGCCTCGGGGGCAGCGATTATCGGATATACGGCTTTATACTCGGCAAGAATATAGACAAAAGCGGCGAATACAATTTTATGGGTGCGGACTATCCGCTTGACTCTTATGCGCAAAATTACCTTCTTGCCCTGCGCACCGTATATGCAGCAGCAAAGGAAAAGAACCCCGCAGCACGCGTATTCGCGGGGCTTAGCGGCGAATGGGAAAGCCGCAGCGTGGGACGCAAATACCTGTTTCCGAATTACGATGCATATCTTCTCCTCGAAACGCTTGCCGCAAGAGCGGCGGCGGAAGGCGGAGTTACCTTCTCCGTGCTCACGGAAACGGGTGAAAAGCCGAAAAGCTTTACGGAAGGACCTGCGGTTTTCGGCGGGTCTGATGTCTTTGATTTTCTTTCCGAGCTTGAAGCCTCCTTCGGCTCAGTTAATGCAGCTCCCGTATTTTTATGGACCCCTATGGGCGGTTCGTCGTGTGCTGCTTTCTCATACCTCTACTACAGCTCTCTCTTTAAGGGTGCGGAAGCCTTCATACTTGACCTGAGCACTGCGGCAAAGGTGACGGACAGAGACGCGCTTATTGCCCTTGCAGGCAGTATAGATACCGTAAAAACACTCGTTGAAACAGCGCCCTATCTTGCCGAAGCAGGCACCGGCGCCGCAGAGATAGACGGTTATGCGCCCGAAAAGCTCGTTTTGCGTGATATACGGGACGGCAGCTTGAGTCTCGTTTCGCCGATCCAGCCGATCGGCTCCGTAATATTCCGCGACTACACCAAAAAAAGCGCGGCCCCAGACCTTGTCCGATGCGGCAGCTGTACCGTCTACGGTTACGGCGAAGAATACGCGCTGTGCGAATTCACAGCCTCGGTGACAGGCGACTGCGCCGCAGTAATAGACCTAAACGGTACGAATGAATTAAGCATTGCCGACGTGCTGTTCTTCGACGTCACGCTGGAATACGACGGCATACAGACCGTTACCTTCTCGGTTTGCGGAAACGGAGTGGAAAGACAGTACAGCGCTTCCCTCTCACGCGGAAGCTACCGTCTGTATACAGACGGCGCTATTCCCGCAGGTGCCGGCGAATACATCAAGCTCTCCCTTTCGGGAGAAGGAAAGGTATATCTTTACCGTATAGGCGGAGAAAGTGCAACAAAATTCGCAAACAGGCTTTCCGTACAGCTGAACGATGCAAGAGGTACGGACAAACCGCTTGACTCCAATGCAGAAAGCTACTGGGGCATATTCCTTTGCGTGCTTACGGTCATATCTGCCGCAACTGCGGTGATGATGCGCCGTTCAAACGCGTATATGAAAGAAAAAGAAAACGAAGAAAAGGAAAACTCCGAGTTTTAAGGAGGATGCAGTGATAGACCTCTCCAAAATGGACAATTACCGCGAAAACAACCGCATAGAGGCAAAAAAGGCGCTCGGCGGACTGCCTGAAAGTATATGGGAAACGTATTCAGCCTTTGCAAACACCCTTGGCGGTATTATACTTCTCGGCGTTGAGGAATACCGCGACAAGAGCCTGCACCCGATAGACATCGCCTACCCGGAGGAAATGGTAGCCGATCTTTTCGAGGGGCTTAACAACAAAAAGCTTGTTAGCGCAAATATACTCTCACATGGTGACGTTACCGTCGAAATTGCAGAGGGCAAGCGCATCATAGTTATCCGCGTTCCGCGTGCAGACAGCACACATTACCCCATATATATCAACGGCGACCCCGTAAACGGAGCGTATTTCCGCCTGGGAGAGGCCGACCACCGAATGAACTCTCCAAACCTTACAGCGGCAGAGCTTGCCGCGATCAAGGAGATCCGAAAGGAGGACTGAATGGAAAAGGTAATCAGCTACAAATGCCCCTCATGCGATGCGCCGCTCTCCTATGACGGGAAAGCGGAGAAGATGCATTGCGAATACTGCGACAGTACCTTTGAAATCGAGGGTGTAAAAGCATACAACGAAGGCTTCGGAAAGAAAGCCTGCGAGGATATTCCCACAGAAATAGACACCCCAAACGACGTGCACGGCGAATGGACGGAGGAGGAGACCGAAAGCATCGGAGTTTTCACCTGCCCCTCCTGCGGCGGCGAGCTGATGTTTGATGAAAACACCGTTGCATCCTCCTGCCCATACTGCGGTAACCCCGCAATGGCAAAGCACCGCCTTGAAGGCAAATTGAAGCCCGCTTTTGTACTTCCGTTTAAAGTAACCAAGGAGGAAGCAAAGGCCGCGCTTGCCAAATTCGCAAAGAAAAAAATGCTTTTGCCGAAATTTTATGCCTCGGAAAGCAGGCTTGAATCCATCAGGGGCATCTACCTTCCCTTCTGGCTGTATTCGGGAAAGGCGGATGCAAACGCACAGTACAGTGCGACCCGCGTTTTCACCACCCGTACACAGAAATACGATATAGTACGTACCGACTACTTTCGGCTTGAACGCGAGGCATCGTTTGATTTTTCCGATCTTGCGGTAGACGGTGCAAGCGACATGGACGACGCACTTATGGACTCGCTTGAGCCGTTCGATTTCTCTGATTCCGAGGAATTTTCCGCCGCATATCTTGCAGGCTATATGGCAAACAAATACGATCTTACAAGCGACGACTGCATGAAACGCGCAAGCGACAGAGTCCGTCATTCCGCAGACAGTCTGCTCCTTTCCACCGCAAGGGGATACACGGGCATAGTAAGGACCTCGGGCAATATGCACCTGCACGGAGTGGATGCAAAATACGTACTTCTGCCCGCCTGGCTGCTTGTAACCGAATATAAGGGTAAAAAATACACCTTTGCAATGAACGGTCAGACAGGCAAGTTCGTCGGAGAATTGCCTGTAAGCAAAAAACGCTTCTGGCTGTTTACCCTGCTTTTCACGCTCGGAATATCCGCAGTTACTTACATATTGTATCTCCTGCTGTTCTTCGGAGGTGCGATGTGATGAAAAAGCTTATTATACTTATTTGCTTTGCACTCTCTGTTGTTCTTTTGTCAGTAAACGCAGGTGCCTCGCTTCCCGCGGTCATCGACAACGCGGATCTGCTTACGGAAGCCGAGGAAAGCACCCTCGAAAACGCGGCAAGCAAGCTCCGCGCAAGAGGATATGACGTTGTCATCCTCACGATGACCGGAGGATACGGCGGAAAAGGCGTTACCGCCTATGCCGACGATTATTTCGATCATAACGGCTACGGCATAGGTTCCGATCACACAGGTGTGCTCTTCCTTGTCAATATGACGGAGCGCGACCTGTATATCTCCACCTCGGGAAAAGCAATACGCGTGCTTACCGACCGCGGCATCGATATGCTGCTGGATACACTTACCCCGCATTTTTCGGACGGAGAGTATTATAACGGCTTCAAGCTGCTTCTTTCCGAGCTTGATTACTACGTTACCGCATACGAAAACGGCACTCCGGTGGGAACGGCAAGCTCAAACGACTATCTCGGCGCCGCCGCTGTGTGCCTTGTTATAGGCTTTATAATTGCTGTTCTGATAATGCTTGGAATCAAAAGAGGAATGAACACCGCACGGCTGAGCCGCGATGCCGTATACGCGATAAACCGAGACAGCTTCAAGCTCTCCCGTCAGCGCGACATATATCTTTACTCACGCACCCGCCGCATCCCAAGGAGTGATCCATCCTCGTCCGGCTCGTCCACCCACCGCTCATCGTCGGGCAGAAGCCACGGCGGCGGCGGAAGAAAATTCTGAAAATACAAATCTTGATAATAAAGGAGACAAAAAATGGGACTTATTAAAGCTATCGCAGGCGCCGCAGGCAGCGTGCTTGCAGATCAGTGGAAGGAATACTTTTACTGCGATTCCATAAGCGAAAACGTGCTCGTTACCAAGGGAGAAAAGCGCGTATCCTCACGCCGTTCCTCCAACACAAAGGGTGAGGACAACATTATCTCAAACGGCGCGGTAATTGCCGTAAACGACGGACAGTGTATGATGATAGTTGAGCAGGGCAAGGTAGTGGAGCTTTGCGCGGAGCCCGGTGAATTCGTTTGGGATAATTCCACCGAGCCCTCTATCTTCACAGGCAAGCTGGGCACCTCTATCCTTGACTCCTTCAAGACCATCGGCAAGCGCTTTACCTTCGGCGGCGACACCGCAAAGGATCAGCGCGTCTACTACGTAAACACCAAGGAGATAATCGGAAACAAGTACGGCACCGCAACGCCCATTCCCTTCCGTTTTATCGACAAAAACCTTGGACTTGATATCGATATTTCCCTCCGCTGCAACGGAGAATTCTCCTACAAGGTAAGCGACCCCGTGCTGTTCTACACCAACGTGTGCGGAAATATCAGCGACGAATACGAGAGAAGCCGTATCGACAGTATGCTTAAGAGCGAGCTTCTTTCCGCACTTCAGCCCGCATTCGGCAAGTTTGCCGATACCGGTCTGCGCTATTCCTCTCTCCCCGCGCACACCCTTGAGATTTCCGAGGAGCTTAACCGCATCCTCTCCGGCAAGTGGGCAAAGCTGCGCGGACTGAGCGTTGTATCCTTCAACATTAATTCCGTATCTATCTCCCCCGATGACGAGAAGATGATACAGGATCTGCAGAAGAAAGCAGTACTCCGCGATCCCGGTATGGCGGCGGGTACCCTTGCAGGCGCTCAGGCAGAGGCAATGCAGTCTGCCGCTAAGAACTCCGCCGGAGCTATGACAGGCTTTATGGGCTTTGGAATGGCACAGAACGCGGGCGGTGTGCGCGCCGATGATCTCTACCGTATGGCAGGCGAGAAAAAAACCGCACCCGAGGCTCCCGCCTCAAACGGCTGGACATGTGAGTGCGGAGAAAGCGCAAATCAGGGCAAGTTCTGCGTTTCCTGCGGTAAGAAGAAGCCCGAAAGTGCAAACGGTTGGGTATGCCCCGTATGCGGCCACACCTGCAAGGGCAAATTCTGCCCCGAATGCGGAGCAAAAAAGCCCGCAGAAGCTCCGCTTTACCGTTGCGATAAATGCGGCTGGGAGCCCGCAGACCCCAAAAATCC
>JAZQFL010000116.1:0-5193 GCA_045539485.1 Eubacteriales bacterium | reverse complement strand
CGCCCATCGCGAGCTTTACGCGCTCGCCGAGTATGGCTCTTTCCTTATATACGCAGCAGCGCATTGTGGGCTCGTTACCGGGAGCAAGCTTGCCCGGAATATCCATAAGGTTGTTGAGAAGTCTATCCTCCCACGCGAGGCGCGCTACTTCGCGCAACACCTTATATTTCAAATGCTGTACCTTGGTATCAAACTTGCGCATTATAATCTCCTTAGAAACCGCTTGCCTTTTTAAGGCAAGCAACATTCGAACATATACTATATCACACAACCGCGGATAATTCAAGGTGTTTATCTGCACTTGCCTGCGGTAACATTTACCGGGAGGATAACGATATGTCTTGAAATTTTTTTGGAAAACTGATATATTAAAAGGAGAAAAGACTGCCGATATCCGCGGAGGTTTATATGAAAGACGGAAAAAAGTACATTCTTATAGCAGATGACGATCCTCAGATACGCCAGATCATGCAGCTGCTGCTTTCATCTGAGGGCTACGCTGTGGTAACTGCCGAGGACGGACTCCGCGCCGCGGAAATGGCGGGAGAGGAGATCGACTTATACCTGCTTGACGTGGATATGCCGGGTCAGAACGGCATTGTGACCGCCGCGCAGATACGCACCCGTTTTGAAACGCCTATTATTTTTCTCACCGCATACTCCGGTGAGTCGGATAAGGTTCTCGGATTTTCTGTGGGGGCAGACGATTACATTGTAAAGCCTTTTTCAAATGCGGAGCTGCTTTTGCGTATACGCGCGGTCTTGAGAAGGAGTGCGGTAAGCTCTGCGCCCGCCAAAGAAGAGAAAAAACTTGCAATCGGCGATGTAATTCTGGATACGGACAGCCAATCCGTTCAAAAGGGCAGTGAAAAGATCGCACTTACTTATACAGAGTTCAAAATATTGGAGCTGCTGGCGAGCCACCGCGGCAAGATATATTCCCTTGATAATATCTATCAGAGCATCTGGAACGAGGATGCCGTGGGCGACGGCGCCATTATGGTACATATCAAAAACATCCGAAAAAAGCTTGGGGATGATTCCAAAAACCCTTCCTATATAAAGACCGCATGGGGAAAGGGGTATTACATTGACTGACGGGAAATTTAAAAAACGGCACAAGCTTGCTTATGAGATCCTCGGGCTTATCGGGATAAGCGCCGTTGTTGCCGCTATGCTGTTTTATATACTTTCTTTAAGCGGTGCGGCTATCGTGGAGGTCTATTGCTTTGATAACGACGTGGTAATGACGGAGTTTGATTGGCTTGCGGCGGACCGCTGGATATTCGGCCTGAGCGGTATCCTTTCCGCCGGGGGCTTCAGCTTGCTTTTTTTGGTTCTTTTAAACGACCGTATGGCTTATATCCGCACACTTACCGAGGGCATCAACACGCTTCGGTTAGGCGAGGGCGGCGAGCCTCTCCCCCTGGAAGGAAAAAACGAGCTTACCGAGCTTGCCGATGCTATCAACTATATGTCGGCAACACAGCAAAGGCTGAGGGAGAGGGAGCAGGCTCTTGCGCGTGAAAAGGAGCAGTTCATCCGCACCCTGTCCCATGACATACGCACCCCGCTTACTTCCGTTCTGGCATATTCGGAGTACCTTGCGGGCGAAAATGCAATCTCCGCCGAGGAGCAGAAAACGCATCTGCAAACGATACACAAGAAGGCAGAGCAGATACGCGATCTTACGGGGCTTCTTTTGGATGCGGACAAGCGCGAGCCCGAGCATTTTGACGATGCCCATCTGCTTATGGAGCAGTTAGCGGCGGAATTTGAGGAGGAGCTGGAGGAGAGGTTCCAAGTTCAGACGGATCTCTCCGCTTGCGGCTCGTTTGCAGGCGATTTTGATGTGCGGGAGCTAAGGAGAATATTTGATAATCTCAGCTCCAACGTGCAAAAGTATGCCGATCCCGAGCGCCCGGTGTGTTTGAATATCCGTACGGATAACGGGGAGCTGTGCATCAAACAGACAAACACAATTCCGCCCGAGCCCGTGCAAGCAGACAGCTATAAGCTTGGTATCAACAGCATTCGCCGCATTGCACAGAATTACGGCGGTACGGTCGATGTAATTCAGAATGCCGATTCGTTTTCAATTAGCGTTAAACTTTTGGAGTTTTAACAGAATTTTTTTAGATTTCTTTAGAATTTCCTGCCCGATTTCTTTAGATTTGGGTGGTACTATGTAGTCACAAGAGCAAAACACCCAAATCAAACAAAACGAAAGTGAGGAAATTAAATGATTACTTTTTTGGATCTGCTTGTTATTGTAAGTATGCTTCTTATCACCGTTGCTTTGCTGTCTTCGGTGCTGATGTTCCTTATCAAAAGCAGTAAGGTTCGCCGTGTGTGCTTTTATCTCGCAGCGGCTCTCGGCGTATACGTCGGCTGGGTAGGCATTCGGATCAACCGGCTCGGATTTTATCATCAGGCAGTTCTCGCCGCAGTGCTTGCTTTGGTAAGCATCGGTGCCTTTGTTTGGGAGCGAGTAAAGAAAAACGACGACAGAGCATTTCTGTATGCCCGTATCGCCTCCGCTGTATCCCTTGCCGTTGGTATTGCAAACGCACTGCTAATTTGAATTTAAAAATACGGGTCTGCGTTCGGGACGCGTTATTGCCGCATCGGAGCTTAATAATATGAAGGTGTATGAAATGGAATATTCGGAGATCATTGAGAAATTCGAATTAAACGACAGAATAACCGAGTGCCGTCCGTATGGCGCGGGGCATATAAACTCCACGTTTCTTCTGACGGCGGAGAGCGGAAAAAAGTATATTTTGCAAGCGCTAAACGGCGATGTGTTCCGCGACCCTGAGGGAGTAATGGAAAATATCGCGAGGGTAAGCGCGCATCTTGCAAAAAAAGAGGAGGACAGCCGCCGCGTAATGACGGCTGTCCCCGCAAGGGATGGCACTTATCTTTACCGCGCTGAAGGAAAATGCTGGCGTGTGCTCGATTATATAGAAAACTCGCTGTGTCTCCAGGCTCCCGAAAGCGAGGCGGACGTATACGAGTGCGGATTCGGATTCGGTAATTTTCTGCGTTTGCTTGCAGACTTTGACGCAAGCATTCTTTGCGAGACCATCCCCGATTTCCATAACTCTCCCAAAAGGTATGCCGATCTGCTTGCCGCCGCAGAGCGCGACGTTTGCGGCAGACTCAGTACTGCAAAAAACGAACTTGCGTTTATAAAAGCCCGCGAGCCGCTTGTTTCTGTGCTGACGGATGCATACAGCAAGGGAATCATCCCCTTGCGCGTAACGCATAACGACACAAAGATAAACAACGTACTTCTTGACATAGATACACGCAAGGCACTTTGCGTTATAGATCTTGATACCGTGATGCCGGGTCTTTCCGTTTGTGATTTCGGTGACGGCATCCGCACCTCAGCCGCTACTGCCGCTGAGGACGAGCGCGACCTTTCCAAGGTTCATTTTGATATTTCGCTCTATAAAGCATACGCAAAGGGCTTTATCGACGGATGCGGCGGCGGACTTACGAAAGCGGAAATAATGCTTTTCCCCGAGGGTGCTATGCTGATGACGCTTGAGAGCGGGATGCGTTTTCTCACCGACTATCTCTCGGGCGATACGTACTTCAAAACAAGTTATCCCGAGCATAATCTCGTGCGTTGCCGAACACAGCTGAAGCTGGTTTCGGAGATGGAGGAAAAACTCTCGGAGATGCGGGCGCTGTTAGGGGTTATAGAATAAAAATAAGAGCGTTGCCGCGGCAACGCTCTTGTTTTTATCTTTTGGTTTAGAGTTATGAAGCTCGCTGATGCTTGCTGTTATGAGTTTGCTGCGCAAACGTTATGATATGATTGCCCGTCTAACTTTAAACTTGGCGAAGCCAATCATAACTATGCTAATCATATCATAACCCATAACTTGCCCGCAAGGGCAATCATAGTTGATCGTGTGTGCTCTTTTAAGAGCACCACGATCACAGATTGTAATACTTTTCGAATTCTGCGGGGTGGGGGATCTTTGCAATCTCCGCGGTCTCAGCTCGCTTGGACTTGATAAAGTTCTTGATAAGGATCTCGGGGAATACACCGCCTGCGGTGAGGTAATCGTGGTCGGCCTCAAGTGCGTCAAGCGCCTGATCGAGATTGGTGGGAAGACCCTTAAGCTTTGCCTTCTCCTCCTCGGGGAGAGTGTAGAGGTTAACGTCATAGGGGCCCCAGCCGTTAGCGTGGGGATCTATCTTGTTCTTTACTCCGTCAAGACCTGCCATAAGGATAGCGGCATAGCAGAAGTAAGGATTGCAGGTAGCATCGGGGTTTCTGAGCTCGAAGCGGCGCTTATCGGGGCTCTTTGCATAAGCAGGAATACGGATGACCGCACTGCGGTTGGAGGTTGCGTAACCAACGGTTACGGGAGCCTCAAAGCCGGGAACAAGGCGCTTGAAGGAGTTGGTGCTGGGGTTGGTGATAGCGCAGAGGGAAGCGATGTGCTTGAGAAGTCCGCCCATAAAGTAGTGTGCGGTCTCGGAGAGGTGCGCGTATCCGTTATCGTCGGAGAATACGGGCTTGCCGTCCTTCATGAGAAGCATATGAACGTGCATTCCGCTTCCTGCCTCGCCGTATACAGGCTTGGGCATAAAGGTCGCGGTCTTGCCGTACTTGAGTGCGGTGTTGTGGATGATGTACTTTATCATCATCGTAGCATCAGCCATGTGAACGATCTCGCCGAGCTGAGGCTCGATCTCGAACTGGCCCGATGCGGCAACCTCGGGGTGGTGGTAGTTTATCTCGATGCCCGCGTCCTTCATGAGCATGCACATTTCGCTTCTGCACTCATAGGAAACGTCAAAGGGCTTTGCGATGTGGTAGTTCTTCTGCTTGGGTACGATAACGCCGAGGCCTTCCTCTGCGCTGTTCCAGTAGGACTGCTTAGCGTCAACTGAAGAACCGATGTAATTTCCGCCTACGTTCCAGGACACGTTATCAAAGAGATAGAACTCAAATTCGGGGAGTATGAGCATGGTATCGGCAATGCCGCTCTTCTTCATCTCCTCAACAGCCGCCTTGATGATGTTTCTGGGGTACTGGGGAAGGGGACGGTTTGCGGGAGTGTCGATTATCATCGCATTACCTGTCATGGACAGGGTGGGGATGGAACAGAAGGGATCAACTACTGCGGTCTCGGGGTCTGGGATAAAGACCATATCGCTCTTCTC
>JAZQFL010000115.1:0-4221 GCA_045539485.1 Eubacteriales bacterium | reverse complement strand
GGTTCTACCTTTAAGGTAATAACCGCGGCAATGGCGCTTGAAATGGGTGTTGTCAAGGATACGGACAGCTTCTATTGTGCCGGCTCCTACCGTGTGCCGGGATTTAGTACCCCAATTCATTGCCACCGCACCTGGGGACACGGAGCCGTCTCGTTCCGCCAGGGACTTCAGATGTCCTGCAACCCGGTGTTGATGCAGACTGCTGAAAGAATAGGAAGTACTGCGTTTTACGATTATTTCGGAGCTTTCGGTTTTCTTGATAAAGCGGGTATAGACCTGCCCGGTGAGGCGCTTACATATTTCCACGCTGAGAACGCTCTCGGTCCTGTGGAGCTTGCAGTATCATCCTTCGGTCAGCGCTTTAAAACCTCGATGATCCAGCTTATTACATCGATCTCCTGCGTTGCCAACGGCGGTGATCTTGTTACACCGCATCTTATCTCCGGTCTTGTAGATCAGGACGGAAAGACAGTTTACACCTATGAGACGGAAACAAAGCGCCAGGTGATCGGAAAATCCACCTCGCTGCTTATAAACAATATTCTTGAGGAAAGCGTTTTCGTGCAGGGCGGTAATACAAACTGCTACGTAAAGGGTTACCGCATTTGCGGTAAAACGGGTACCTCGGAGAAGTTCGAGATACTTGACGAGAACGGAAAATCTTATCTTCGTATCGGAAGCACAGTTGCTTATGCTCCTGCTGACGATCCCGAGATAGCAATTCTTATTGTAGTAGATGAGCCAACCTGCTCAAATACTTACGGAAGTAACGTTGCGGCTCCTTACTGCGCGGCATTTATGGAGGAGATACTGCCTTATCTCGGAATTGACCCCAAGTACACTCCAGAAGAGCTTGCGACGTTACAAATGAACGTAGGAAATTACGTAGGGCTTACTGTTGATGAAGCAAAAGCAAAGGCAAAATCAAACGGACTTACTTACGAAGTAGTGGGTGACGGCGATAAGATAACAAATCAAGTGCCATCGGGCGGAACTTATATAACCAAGGGGTCCGCAAGAGTAATCCTTTACACTAATAATGAAATACCGAAAAACTCGGTAAAGGTACCCGATGTGCTTGGTAAGAGTGCATCTCAGGCATCTCAAACTTTGCTTAATGCAGGTCTCAGCGTTCACGTTGTAGGTGCAACAAATACGGGCACTGCAGGTGCAGTAGTCGTTGATCAGAGTGTTGCTGCGAACACCGAGGTTCCAAAGGGAACTTGCATTAAAATTACAATGAGACATACGGACAATACCGATTAAAGGAATATAAAAGCGGGAAGTAATAATTGCTTGGAGGCGCTTATGCTGCTAAAAGACCTGCTTTCCGCGGAACACTGTATCGGTGAATGTTCGGATACGGATTTCAGACGTATATCAAGAGATCCCGATGACTGCCGTGATGCCGCTCTCTTCTGCCTTGTCGGCAGCAGATTTAGTGAAAAAGATTTCATAAACAAAGCGCTTTCGAGCGGCGCGAGTGTAATCGTATCGGATATTGACTTATGTCCTTGCGGTATTCCATCCGTGCGTGTGAAAAACGCAAGAAGAGCGTACGCATTTGCCTCATCCGCACTGTGCGACGATCCGCAGACGGGTATGCATATTTACGGAATAACGGGAACGAACGGGAAGACCTCGACCTCGTATTTTTTGCATAGTCTTCTTGATTACTGCGGAATAAGAAATGCATTGATAGGAACAACGGGCATAATCATTGACGGAGAGAAAATTCCGTTTCCCCCGGAAAGTTCGGGTGTTTCGCAAATGACAACGCCCGATCCTGAGGTACTTTATCCGCTTCTTTTCGAGCTCAGAAGCAAGGGAATATATCATGCGGTAATGGAAGTGTCAAGCCATTCGCTTGCACTTCATAAGGTGGATCCGATAAAATTTGATGCCGCATTGTTTACAAATTTTTCTCCCGAGCATCTTGATTTCCATAAAACGAATGAAGAGTATCTTTCGGCAAAAATGCGTCTGGCTTCTCTTGCTGTGAAGTGCATATACAACTCAGATGATCCGACTTTCTTTGATGTGTTTAAAACAAAAAGAGCCGTATCGTACGGCACCGAAAAGGGCGATTATACAGCCTGCTGTGTAAGAAATTACGGTGTGAACGGTGTTTCATATCTTCTGCGATGCTTCGGTTCTGTTATACGGGTGGAATCTCCGATAGGCGGAAGCTTCACCGTAACAAATACTCTTGCGGCTTGCGCGCTTGCAATGGAGATCGGAATATACCCCGAAACAGTGTGCGATGCAATTTCCGCCGTGCGCGGAATACCCGGCAGACTTGAAAGTGTACCGCTCGATAAAATGAAATATCCTTTTTCGGTTCTTATCGATTATGCACACACGCCCGAAGCACTTGAAAAGCTTCTTGCAAGCGATGTGTTCTCAAAGAGAAAAGGAAGGCTGATAACCCTTTTTGGGTGCGGCGGTGACAGAGACAAGTCAAAGCGTGCTCCTATGGGGCGCATTGCTGCAAAATATTCGGATAAGGTGTATGTGACCTCGGACAATCCGCGTACCGAGGATCCGAATGAAATAATCCACGATATTATATGCGGGTTTACAAAAACAGATAATTATGAGGTAATTACCGACAGAGAAACAGCGATCGTTGAAGCTTTTAACGAATGTAAGAAGGATGATATCCTGCTGCTTGTCGGTAAGGGGCACGAGAACTATATAGTTGATAAAGGCGGACGGAGGCATTTTTCCGAGAAGGAGACGGTATTGAGAGCCGCCGCAGGGAAGTACAAGAAAGGATGTAACGAATGAGCTTCAAACTTGGTATGGGAAAAGTGAAGGTAGAGGAGATCTGCGCCCTTTGCGGAAAGAGCGCCGTTTTATACGGAGACGGTGAAATTTTCGTAACAGGCGTTGAGACCGATTCCCGTAAGATAGAGGAAGGCGATATATTTGTAGCCGTTAAGGGCGAACGAGTGGACGGAGCGGATTTTGCTTCTTCCGCGGTGCTCAGCGGTGCTACCTGCGTTATATCCACTCGTCCTCCCGAAAAAGCCGAGGAGCTCGGCAGAGCTTTTGCTTATATTCACAGCGATGACCCCGTTGCCACTCTTGCCGATATCGCAAGAAATTATAAAAAGAAGCGCTCAATTAAAACCGTTGCCGTTACGGGCAGTGTGGGAAAAACTACTACCAAAGAAATGATTGCATCCGTGCTGTCAACGCGTTATAATGTTGGCAAGACGGCAGGTAACCTTAATACCGATATCGGACTTTCAGTTACCGTTCTCGGCTTTGACGAAACGGTTGATACCGCAGTTCTCGAGATGGGCATGAGCGGTCTTGGCGAGATCGAGCGTCTTTCGCTCATAGCCGAGCCGGATTTCGGAGTAATCACCAATATCGGAACGTCGCATATCGAGTATCTTAAGACCCGTGAGAATATAGCAAAGGCTAAGACCGAGATAGTTGCGGGAATGAACGAAAGCGGAGTTCTTGTCGTGCTTGGGGATGAGCCCCTCCTGAGACCGATACGCGAGAGCAGAAAAAATACTGTCAGCGTTTCGATCTACAGCGATGATTCCGAGTATAAGGCGGAAAATATAGTAAACAAGGATATGCATACCGAGTTTGACCTTGTATGCGGTAAGGGAAGGATCAACGGTATCAAGCTTCCCGTTATCGGTCTGCATCACGTTTACGGTGCTCTCTTCGCTTGTGCAATTGCGGAAAAATTCGGACTTGAAGAAGCGGATATCAGACTCGGACTTGCGAATTTCAAAAATGCCGATATGCGCCAGAGTATTTCCGATATATGCGGAGTGACTGTGATCGACGCCAGCTACAACGCGAGCCCCGAATCTATGCGCGCAAGCCTTTCCGTGCTTTGCGAGATAGCGGAGCAGAAGAACGCAAGAAAGTTTGCACTGCTTGGCGATATGTTTGAGCTTGGTGCAGAAACAAGACCCCAGCACGAAAAGCTCGGAGCGTTCGTTGCGGGGCTTAAGCTTGACGGTCTCGTCACTTTTGGAATTGCTTCCGTATGCACTGCCGATTCAGCACAAAAGAACGGAATGGATGCGGATAAGATAATAAGCGAGATAAATCCTGCGGCCGCTGAGGAATGCGCAAACAAGCTTGCATCTGTACTCAAAAAGGGAGACGTGCTTCTTGTTAAGGCAAGCCGAGGTATGGCGGCAGAGAAGGTCATTAAGTTTTTAAAAGAACACGGCATCAATGAGT
>JAZQFL010000114.1:0-14901 GCA_045539485.1 Eubacteriales bacterium | reverse complement strand
ATGTTGAATTCAAACATTATTTGGTTCCGAAAATTCTGTCGCCCGCGTCACCGCGACCGGGTACTATATATGCATGGTCGTTAGGCTTTTCGTCGGTAGCCGCAATATAGATATCAACGTCGGGATGTGCTTCTTGAACCTTTGCTATACCCTCGGGGGCGCCTACAAGGTTCAAAAGACGGATGTTCTTGCAGCCTTCTTCCTTTAATGAAGATATAGCGTCAATCGCTGAGCCGCCTGTAGCAAGCATATGATCGCATACGATAACGATTCGGTTATCGATATCAGCGGGCAGTTTGCAGTAATAAGGTACGGGCTGATGCGTTACGGGATCGCGGTAAAGACCGATATGACCGACCTTTGCAACGGGAATAAGGGAAAGCAGTCCGTCAACCATTCCAAGGCCTGCGCGGAGTATCGGAACGATAGCAAGCTTCTTTCCTGATACACGCTTAGCAGTCATATGCTCAACGGGAGTGTCGATCTGGATATCCTCAAGGGGGAGATCGCGCGTAAGCTCATAACCCATAAGCAGGGTTATCTCGTCAAGCAAGGTGCGGAAGTCCTTTGAACCGGTATACTTGTTGCGCATAATGGATAATTTGTGCTGAATAAGGGGATGGTCTATAAGATGTACAGTGCTCATAAAATTTCTCCCTTCTTTATTTAACCATATTATATACCTTATCCTTGCAATTTATCAAGTAATAAATCGAATTTTGTTTACAAAGCAAGAATAATGTGCTACAATATACGCAAATGGAGGTAGCAAATGAGTAAAAGACCGATCATAAGCATTCATACTCTCGGCTGTAAGGTCAGCCAGTATGAAAGTGCAGCTATAAAAGAAGAGCTTGTACGGCGCGGATATACCGTTACCTCCGATATTGACAGCTGTGATATCTGCATTCTCAACACCTGCACAGTTACTGCGGAGGCTGACCGCAAATGCGCAAGCACTATAAGACGTGCGGCATCCCATGGGGCTAAGGTCATCGTGTGCGGATGCTACTCTCAGGTGCATGGCTTGGATATTGAAAAATCGGGCGTTGTATACATTATCGGCACTGCAAACAAGATGAGCTGTGTTGACGCTGTTGAGGCAATTGCCGCTTCTTCCCTGCCCGAATATTCCGAGGTGTGCGCGCCCGACGCACTCGGCTTTGAGGACATGCGGATAACCGAGTTTGACCGCACGAGAGCATACGTAAAGGTTGAGGACGGGTGTGACAGTAAGTGCAGTTACTGCATTATTCCCAAGGCTAGAGGCAGAGTTCGTTCTAAGCCTCTTTACGATGTTTTAAAGGAAGTGCGCCGCCTTGTGATTAGCGGATGCAAGGAGGTCGTTATTACAGGTATAGAAGTCGACGCCTGGGGCAGAGATCTCGGCGATATGCGGCTTACTGATCTTCTTGAGGCTGTAAATGCCATTGAAGGAGATTTTCGAATACGTATCGGCTCGCTTGATCCTTTCTTTGTAAATGATGATTTTGCGCACAGAGCAAGCGCTCTTGAAAAGCTTACGCCGCATTTCCACCTTTCGGTTCAAAGTGCATCGTCTTCGGTCCTTGCCGCAATGAAGCGCAGATATAACGGCGAAAAGCTCCGAGAATGTGTAAAACTGCTCCGTAAGTATATTCCGAACGTGGCATTTACCTGCGATATTATAGTCGGCTTTCCCGGTGAGACGGAGGAGGATTTTCTTGAGACCTGCTCTTTTGCAAGAGAGGCGGGCTTCATAAATATGCACATTTTCCCTTATTCCGAGCGCCCCGCTACCGTTGCCGCTTCCCTTTCTCCAAAGATACCGAAAGCCGAGCGCAAGGCACGCGCGCACCGTCTTGCTGCTATCAGAGATGAAGTTGCACATAATGCGGTAAAGGATCTTTGCCCGTCTGCATCTGTTCATCGAGTGCTTATAGAAAACGAAAATTCAGACGGAAGCTTTACTGCACACGGAGCCGATTTCGTTGAATTTAACGTAGTTGGTAATGCTCTTCAAAAAGGTGAATTTTCCCTTGTGAGGACCTTGGAGGTCAAAAATGCGGTCTGTTATGCAGAAACCCTTGAATAAATCGCGAAATATTGCCCTAAAATCCAAAAAACTTTTAAATTTCTCTTGCAATTTTGAAAATGTTATGGTATACTAAACAACGTTGTGAAATTCTTTGATTATTTACCGCACGGCATAAGCGGTTTAGGAGGTGTCAGGCATGGCAAAGTGCTGCGTATGCGAGAAGGGCGTTACCTTTGGTCACAATGTTTCTCACTCTAACAGAAAGACCAACAGAACCTGGAAGCCTAACATAAGAACTGTTAAGGTCGTTGTAAACGGCGAGCATAAGACCGTGAACATTTGTTCCCGTTGTCTCCGTTCCGTTCGTTCCGGCAGAGTTTCCCTTTAAGCTATTAAAAGAAGCGCGGAGTAATCCGCGCTTCTGTAATATTACCTGATATTATGAAAAATTTCGTTGCTTTGGGAGCTCCTTCCCTCCTGCAAGTTAAATCTTTAAGCGACCGCGGCTATTCTGTAATTGATCTGCCGCGGTTCTCTTTGCTTTCGGAGCCTGTTTCGTGCCACGCGGATATGCTGTTCTCTTATATCTGCGGCAAGCTTGTTACAAGCGCTTTGTACTATTCTTCTGCTCAGGTTCAGTTGGATGAAATTTCTCTAAAATTAGGCGCTGAAATCGTTCTTGACACACATTCCGATTTTTCGCATTATCCCGACGAAGCACGTTTTAATACCCTTTTTCACGAGGGATTTCTCTTTGCAAACAAAAAAGCCGTTTCGCCTCTTATCTCCGATATTTGCGAAAAGAATAATATCGGGTTCATTCACGTGAATCAAGGCTATGCCGCATGCAGCTCCGCAGTGTGCGGTAAAGGAATTATTACTGCAGACAGCTCCATTTATTCTGCTGTTACCGATGCCGGTTTTACTGCGTTAAGGATATCCGAGGGGCATATCTCTTTGCCGGGGTATTCATACGGATTTATCGGCGGGGCATCCGGATTTTGCAAAAAAACTGAAACACTGTATTTTAACGGCGATATCGAAAATCATCCCGATTACCGTGCGATACAATCGTTTTCGGAATCACTCGGTGTAAATATTGTTTCGCTTGGTTGTTGGCCGCTTACGGACTGCGGCGGAATGTTCTTTTTCTGATAGATAAGCAAGTCCGCCCGATATCAGCATCGGTAAAACGATAACTCCTCCGATGCCGAACAGCTTCAATCCCGCATACATCGCAAATAACGTTATAAGCGGATTTGCACCAATGCATTTTCCGATTATTTTTGGTTCGAGCGCTTCTCTTATTACAACTGCAACTGCAAATATTGCAAGTAAAGCAAAACCTCTTCCCGCATTTCCTCTTGCAAGCTCGATAATTCCCCACGGTATCATTACCGTGCTTAAGCCTATAACGGGAAGCATGTCAAGCACCGCAACTATCAAGGCAACCAAAAAAGCATATTTAATTCCGATTATTGTAAAACCTGCAAACAGTACCGTCGTAGTTATTGACATTATGGTTGCGTAGGCTTTTACGTAACGGCCGATAGTTTTTGCAACTCCGTTTTTAATTCTGAGCAGACGTTTTTTGTTTTCGCTTGACAGATGCTTTAGTATTGGGTCGTTTCCGTATCTTGTACAGCCAAGATAAAAGGTAGATATCAGCGTTACGGTAACAAATAGTATCCAAGACGGCAGACCTCCGATAACGGCGCTTGCAAGCTTTTCGAGGATACTTCCGATTTTATTTATAAGAAGATCCGTTACTCTCGCGACTGCGTTATCTACGGTGTTCTTTACCGATGATCGCATGCTTTGCGACAGATTAAGCTTTGCTGTTATCTTTTCCGAGAGTTCATTTACGCCGTTTATCATATCTTCGAGCTTGCGTCCGTCTGAGATATATTCCTCTGCAAATTCTCTCGCTTCATATATCAGCCGTCCGAATATCGCTGTCCCGGCAGTGACTAATGCGAGTATCAATATCAGCAGTATGAGCGCGCAGTATATTCGTTTGTTGATTCCCGTTTTTCTTGAAAGCTTATTTGCCGCCTTTTCCGCAACCGTTGCCGCTGTGAAAGCTATTATAAACGGCAGTGCGGCGGGAAGCCCGTATTTTAAAAACAAAAATATGACGGTTCCGTACGAGAAATAACATATATATTTTGCCGCTCGCTCCGTATAGCTCATATCAATCACCTTATCCGGTTTTAATTCTATCATACGCAAAATTCAATTAATTAAACACAGGTATATCAATGTTTAAAAAGATCGATACCGGTTTTTATAAAACCGCATTAATGCTTGCATTGCCCATAGCGATGCAAAATCTGCTTACAAGCTGTGCCGCACTTATAGATACTGCAATGGTGGTGTCTCTCGGCGATGCCGCGGTCAGCGCTATGGGTGCTGCGGGCAGATTCAGCTTTCTTTTGAATATAGTCGGATTTGGCTTCGCTTCCGGCGCAACTTCTCTGATATCTCAGTACTGGGGAGCAAAGGACGGGACTAATTTAAAAAAGACCTACGGCTTTGCCGTTACGGTCTCAATGCTCGTTTCTTTGATATATGCCCTTGCTCTCTTCTTCTTCCCTGTTTCACTTATGCGGCTTTTCACCAACAGTGCTGAGATTGCTGAGCTGGGCGCTCATTATCTGCGGGTATATGCTATTGCCGTTCCTTTTGTAATGTTCTCGCAGGTCACATCCTTCTCGTTCAGATCTGTTGAGCGCGTTACCCTTCCTCTGATATCTTCGGCTGTTGCAGTTGTTGTTAACATTTTCTTTAACTACTGCTTTATATTCGGAAACCTCGGTTTTCCTGCTCTCGGACTTGAAGGTGCCGCGCTTGCTACCGCTATAGGTATGGCGTCTCAGGCTATTATTTTGCTTGTGTTTCTCGTTTGTAAGGACAATCCTCTGCGCGGTAAGCTGTGCGATACATTTTCCTTTAACCGTCCTTTCTGCAAAAAGTACCTCAGTATCGCAATGCCCGTTCTTATCAACGAATCTATGTGGGGACTCGGCACTAACGTGTATGCTATGGTAATAGGACGTCAAGGTATTGAAAACCATGCAGGTTATACGCTTTATGAAAACATTCAGCAGCTGTTTTTCGTGTTCTTTGTCGGTATATGCGGTGCTTGTGCCATTATGGTCGGCAAAAGCATAGGTGCAGGAGATCACGAGCTCGGTTATATAACAGCAAAGCGTTTTGCGATACTCACTCCCCTTTTGGGCGTTGTGTTCGGTCTTGTTTTGTTCTTCACCGCTGATCCGCTTCTCTCTCTTTTTAACGTGGAAACGGAGGCGGCAAGGAATACGGCGCATGACTGCCTGAGGTTTTACGGATGCTGGCTTGCTATGCGAATGATACCGTATACTCTTATCTGCGGAATTTTCCGCGCAGGCGGTGACACCATGATAGGCTGGATCCTTGACATGATAGGTCTTTATGCCTGCGGAATTCCCGCTGTGCTTATCACAGGCTTCCTCATCCGCCCCGAGAGATTTGTTATTCTTATAGCTGTTATGTTTATAGCGGAGGACGGTATAAAATCAATAATCGGCATGAAGTATTTCTTCTCAAAAAAATGGATAAAACAGATCACGGATAAGAAAGGAGAAATTAAAGGATGAAAAGAGTTGTATTACTGATCCTTTCGGTCATGATTGCCTTTTCGCTTGTTTCCTGCGGAAATACATCTGCCAAAGGCCCTAATTACGCACGTTTTGAAATGGAAGACGGAGGGGTATTCTACATTGAGCTTTACCCTGCTGTTGCACCCGAAACTGTTGCAAACTTCAAGTCACTGGTAAGCGAAGGCTTTTATAACGGAATCATCTTTCACAGAGTTGCCGCAGATATTCTTATTCAAGGCGGAGATCCTACGGGTACCGGATATGAGGGGTCGGGTAAAAAGATCAAAGGCGAATTTGCTTCAAACGGCTTTTCTAACAATCTGAAGCATACTGTCGGCGTTGTTTCAATGGCGCGAACCAATGACCCCAACAGCGCAACCTCTCAGTTCTTTATTTGCGTGAAGGATCTTCCTACTCTTGACGGAGATTATGCCGCTTTCGGTAAGGTAGTCAAGGGCATGGACGTTGTACGCGCTATCAGCCGAGTTGAAGTTAACGGAGAAAAGCCGATAAAAGAACAAAAGATAAAAAGCGCAACGTTAGTTGATTCAATCAAATAATTATATAATTATATACAAGGAGAAAACAAAATGGTACAGATCACAATGGAAAACGGAGACGTAATCAAAATCGAGCTTCTTCCCGAGTATGCGCCCAAGACTGCCGCAAACTTTGAAAAGCTTGTTAAGGAGGGCTTTTACGACGGAATCATTTTCCACCGCGTTATTGCAGGCTTTATGATCCAGGGCGGTGACCCCACGGGCACCGGTTGCGGCGGATCCGATGAGTGCATCCCCGGTGAGTTCATTGCAAACGGCTTTAATAACACACTTGCGCATAAGCGCGGTGTTGTTTCTATGGCTCGCACCAACGACCCCAACAGCGCATCCTCTCAGTTCTTCATTATGCATGCAGACGGCGATTTCCTTAACGGTCAGTATGCCGCATTCGGAAGAGTTACCGAGGGTATGGACGCTGTTGACCGCATTGCAAACTCAAAGACAGATATGATGGATAAGCCTATTCACGAGTGCAAGATACTCAAGGCTGAGATAATATAAGTAAATAAAAAAGCGGCATTTGCCGCTTTTTTATTTACTTTACGATAACAGATATTCCGTCCGGTATTACGGTAATTCCGTTATATTCTGGCTTTAGTTCTTTTGCTTTTGCTATAGCCGCGGGGATATCAGGACACCAATGCATTTTCATACCTTCGACGATCGCTTTTGAGCATTCGTCAGTTACCATAATTACGCTTGCTTTAAGCATAATGCGCGAGAGTATCTGTGCCATCCACTGATCTCCGACAGTGTCCTTCGGCTTGGTCGCTTTGATGATAGATGCGACTTCTGCTGCATCCTTGTGCTCCGCAAACCATTTATAAAGCTCGTCACCGCCGCTTCCGTCATTGCATTTGGAAACGCAGATAACAACTCCTCCGTCGTTTACAGAGGCTTCGGCCGCAGTCATGCTTTTTATTGACTGATAAACGTTCTGGTCAAGGGGATATCCGCCATTGGACGTAAGAACGATATCGGCATATACGGGGGACACGCGGCAATATTCCGATACGAATTCACAGCCCTTTTCATGTGCCTTCTGCGGGTGTCCCGCAAAGCATTTAACGACCTTCTTTTCACCGTCTATTACAACGTTAATTATGTATTCAAGCTTGCAGAGCTTTGAGGCGTATACCATATCCTCATGCAAAGGATTTCCTTCAAGAACTCCCGTGCGTGAGTTAGGATGTCCTATAAGCTTTGCGCAATGGTTCTGCATTACGGAAGAAGCGGAGGATATACCGGGCAGTACGCTTTTTCTGCCTCCGGAGAAGCCTGCAAAAAAATGCGGTTCAATGAATCCCTCTGCAATTACTCCGTCTGCATCCTTTACCATGGCATTTACCGAAAGCTCACAGCCGCTCGGGAGGGTGCCGAGGCTGACAAGCGGGCTGCCAAACGCATCGTGTACGAATATATTCTCTTTTTCGGCGTTATAGAGCTCGGCTCCGAATTTCTCCGAAAGCTCTGCCTCCGTTGTTTCTCTGTGGACACCCGTGGCAATTATGATCTTTATATCAATATTCGGGTTATTCTTGCGGAGTCTTTCAAGGATAAGCGGCATACATATTCTGCTGGGCACAGGGCGGGTGTGGTCGCTTGTTATGATAAGCACGCGCTTTTTTGTTTTTGCCCAGTCTTCAAGTTTTTCGGCGCAGATTGGATTATCTAGGGCTTCTATTACTTTTTCCGTTTCTTTGCCGTCCGAATGCATGGTGTGAAGCTTGGACTCCAGTACGCCAAGGCACTCATCGTCGGCTATCGAGCAATCGATATGGGATCTTCCGTATGGGATCTTAGTTAACATATTAAACCTCCGAAAATAGGGTGGATTTATTGACAATTTTAAAATATGCTGTATAATTATATCATAAAACACAAAGGAGTGCAATCATGAAATATTATGAACTTAACGTTGCCGGTCTTAAGAGACAGCTTACTCTCTGCCCCGTTACCGAGGATCTTTATATTGCCGGTTTTATTATGATAGGAGACCCCGAGCTTTCACGCGAGTGTGCAAAGGAGCTTCTTAAGAAGGTGCCCGAATACGATTATATTCTTACTGCAGAAACAAAGGGTATTCCGCTTGCGCACGAGATGGCGGAGCTCAGAGGCGACAGCAAGTACTTTGTTGCCCGCAAGGGTAAAAAGCTTTATATGTCCGGTGTGTTTGAATGCAAGGTAAAGTCCATTTCCACCGAAAACACGCAGACGCTTTATCTTGATACCGCAGACGCAGAGCTTATGAAGGGTAAGAAGATACTTATCGCCGATGATGTTGTTTCTACCGGTGAGAGCGCGTATGCTCTCGGCGAGCTTGTACGTCAGGCAGGCGGTGAGGTTGTAGGTATTTGCACCGTTCTTGCAGAGGGTGAGGCTGCGTACAGACCCGATGTTATATTCCTTGAGAGACTTCCCCTCTTTGACTGTGAAGGAAACATAATCGGCTGATTTGATTTTATCACAGCACTTGCAATTTGTAAATGATTATTTGGTGATAAAATGAACGAAAATATTAACCCTACATACGCTGACGGCGATCCCGGCGAAAAGGCTTCCTTCGGAGAGCTTGTAATTACTTTCATAAAGGAACATAAGATCGTCGTATTTATTGTCGCTTTTCTGCTTGTTGCCGCAGTTGTTTTAATAGTGCAAAGCGCAAACAAGGCAGATTATGAGCTGTATCTGATGTATTGCGGACCTAAGTATGCCGCATCTGCCGATATTTACGGCGAAATAGTTGACGGCGCTGCCGAGGCTTGCAAGGAAGGCGAAAACGTTCCCCAAGTTGCTTTCAGTACTATCGTATATGTCTCGGATGAGCTCGCCGATTATTACATGCAGGAAGGCATTGAATACAACGGCGCTTATAATGCTGAAGCTCTGCAGAATTTCGATTATGCTCTTGCGGCAGGCGAATACTGCGTGATGCTTTTGGATAGAAGCCTTTATGACGATACTAAGCATCTTGATGTATTTGTACCTCTATCCGAGCTCGGCATAGCTGCTGATGCGGCGTATGACGGCTTTGCGCTTAAGCTGTCTTCTCTTCCCATATATTCCAAACCCGGTTTTTCTTCCTTGCCTGATGACACCGTGCTTGTTTTAAGAAAAAAGAGTTTTATTCAAAATCTTTTCGCCAATAAGAAAAAAACGAACGAGCGTTACGAAGCCCAGTGTGAATTCTTCAAATCAATTGCTCAATTCAATTAAACTTACGTTTTGTATTAAAAATGTACGATTTGTGTTGAGTGGTTATAAATTGTTAAATAAATTGTTTACAATTGTTGACAATGTGCCTCGAGTATGCTATGATTTATGTGCAATATTATTATCTTTGCACAAATCAAGAAAGGAAAAAATTATGAAAAGAATTGCATCTCTTATCATTTGCGCACTTGTAGTTCTCGCCTCTTGTGTTCTTTTTGCAGTTCCCGCGTCTGCTGCCGAGAAGGTTGTATACGTCAAGGACGGCGGAACCGGCGACGGAAGCTCTGCATCTGCTCCCCTCGGTTCTCTCGAGGACGCTATTAAGGCTCTTGCTACCACCGGCGGTACCATCAAGGTAGTTGATGTTATCACTCTCGTTCCTAACGCAACTGCTACCGCTCAGGTTGCTGAGTATTTTATCGAGCCTGCTCATGATCGTCAGATCACCATTACCTCTGCTGATCCTGCTAACAAAGCTCAGCTTGCTTTCCCCCTTGAGTGCCCTTGGTACGCTCTCAGCGGTGTAACCGTATTCGAAAACCTTAAGCTCGTTAATAACACCTTCGATCAGTTCTGCCGTATTCTTGCTCGCGGTAATCATGTAACTATGGGCGAAGGTCTCGAGATGTACCTTGGCGAGACCCTTCAGACTCCCGAAGATCCGTTAATTAATTATAAGGGCATGAAGGGCTTCACCGTTATTGGTCTTACCAATATCGGCGCCGAGTATGATGGCCATTTGGAGGATGATTGCTGGATCACAGTTAAGTCCGGCGTGTATTACCTCATTCAGGCTTATACTCGCGGATTTAACATGGAGGGTGAGCTTACCGGAAATGCATACCTTGAGTTCCTTGGTGACTTTGCTACCTATCAGATAGGTTTCGGTCCCCTTACAAAGGGTTATACCGCTACCGGTGAAGCTTATGTATACTGGAATGCTAAAGTAACCGGTTATCGTGTATTCATGGGTTACGATGCAGCTGTTCTTCCCTTTACGGCTAATCTTTTCATTGACGGCGGTAGACTCGTTGATACCAACGGTCTCGATCGTCCCAACTCCGGCGGACAGGGCTTCTGCGGAAATACCAAGGTTAAGACCGTAAACCTCTGGTATAATGACGCCGATACTGCAGCTACCGATTTTGCTACTTACATAATGGGTACCTACGCTGTAAACTTCAACGATCCCGATTCCGGTCTTTTCGGCAATGAACTCAAGAACTATACCGGACCTGCATACAGACTTACCGAGGATGTTGCACCTCTTGATGATGCTCCCGCAACTGAGGCTCCTGTGGTTACTGATGCTCCCGTAGTTACTACCGAAGCTCCTGTAGTTACAGATGCACCTGTTGATACCACCGTAGCCCCCGAGACTCCCGAGGATACTCCCGCTACCGGCGATGCTTCCGTTATGGTAGTATTCGCTGCAGCTGCTGTGCTCTGCGTTGGCGCTGTTGTAGTTATCAAGAAGAAGGAAAACTAATTCCTTTACATAAAAAAGAAGTCCGCGAAAGCGGACTTCTTTTTATGTCTAATTTTGCTTTAATGTTTTTGCTTTGATCTCATCACGCGGAACGGTTGTGGAATAATTGGTTTTATATATTACAAAACCAATTCTGCTGCCGCCCGGTTTTTTTACGTTTGATGCCTTTGTATAGTCGATCTCAACTGCTGCATTGCCCTTGGCAGAAGAGTTTACAGCAGCGATAATAGCAGCTTCGGTGTAATCCTCGGCAGAAGGCTCTTCGCCGTTTGTTACGAGAATAATGTGGCTTCCGGGCATATTTTTTGCATGGAACCATATATCGTCTCTGCTTGCAAGCTTGAAGGTCACATATTCATTCTGGATGTTGTTTTTTCCGCAGTAGACGGTGTATCCGCCCGATGTCACGTAGATGTCGGGTTTGGGCTTTTTATTCTTCTGGGGCTTTTTTGAGGCATTAGCGCGAATATATCCGCCGCTTTCAAGCTCTGCTCTTATTTCGGCAATTTCGCTTTCTCCGTCTGCTCTGTCAAGCGAGAACTTAACTCGTTCGATATACTCAAGCTCTTCCTTTGCAAATTGCAGCTGTTCTGCGGCGTGGATTCTTCCTGCCTTTAATTTACTGTATTTCTTAAATCTTATCGCGGCATTTTGTTGAGGTGTTTTGGTGGCGTCGAGAACAACCTCTTTTTCTGTGGGCGGATAGGTAGCGTAATCGGCAAGCTTTACCTTTGTGTCACCTTTTTTGAGCAAGTATATATTTGCTTTAATTAGCTCGCCTTCATCGCGGTATTTTTCCGCATCCTTTGCTTCTTCGATATCGGCAAGCAGTATCTGCATCTTTTTGGCAAGACGCTTTTCTGAGTTTTGAACGACTTTAAGAAGGTCTGACGCCCTGTGCCTTACATTCGCGGCTCTGTTTTTTTCGGCTGCGAATTTATCTAGCATTTCGCCGACACTTTCGAATGTTTCGATATTATATTCCTCACCGTACTGAGTTATCGGAATAAATGAGAAATCGACTGCATTACCGAGCTTGTCTGAGAGCAGCGAAGGTTGATAACTACAGCTTTTAATGACGCTTACGACCTCAAAAAACGATTTTGAGAGGCTTTCTTTTGCTGGGTTATTCCCTGCTCGCGCCGCTATTTCGCGAGAAATGAGGGGAGAAATTCCGTAGTAATTACGCATTATAAGCTTATCCGGAAGGAGTTCATCCGTGTATACTGAGAAAAAACCTTCCTCCGTTTCGCTCAGCGGATCTCGCTTATCCTGCGCAGGAGGGTTTTCGTATCTCATACCCGGGAGTATCGGCCTCTTGGAATTCAGGGATATCTCTATTAGCCTTGATGCGAGGATCACCTTTTTTTCGTTTGAGAGCAAAATAAGATTGCTGTATTTGCCCATTGTTTCTGCTACAAGGTATCTTTGCGTGGGATATCCCATTTCGTCGGTAGTATTAAAGGTGAACATAACTGCGCGTTCAAATCCGAGCTGCTCAATTTCGGCAAGTCTGGCACCTATAAGGTTCTTCCTTAGAAGCAGGCAGAAGCCGGAAGGAACAGCTGGGTTTTCGCGTGATACGGTTGTAAGGTGGACGCAGGAATTATCGGGATAAGTGCATATCGCAAGCTTTCGGGTTTTAGATACGCCGTCTATAAAAGTGTGAAAAGAGATAATTACCTCTTCCTTTTCGGGTACCGATATCTTTTCAACCCTTGCACCTATAAGATATTTTTTCATTTCAGCAGCAGATGCGGCAAGCATCGCGGCGTCAAACGGCATAGTTATCACCTCTTTCAAGCGCTATTTCATAGCCCGTTGCAATTTGCACAAATCCGCATTTTTCGGCAAGGACTGCAGATGCGGTGTTTTCCGTGTAATAGCTGTACATCACGTCAACTTCCTTGGAGTCAAGATATCGGGAGAGCGCGGCAACGCATTGCGAACCGTAACCCTTGCCTTGATATTCTTCGACGGTTTCAACACCGATCTCCACTTCATCCTCGATCATATCGCTTGGCATAAAAGCATAAGCGGCGCTTACAACATTACCGTCAATTATGATCCCGAAGCAGTCATATCCGTTTTCTGCGCCAAGCTTTATATCTGATAGGATATCAGGGTAATTTTCCGTACCGTTTAATTTAACTGTATCGTTCTCGGTTGCTCTGCATTTTTCTAAATCGAATTTATTGTCGCTTATCAGCTTTCCGCAATTCTCAGCGGGTATGAGCGGCATATAAAAATCAATTTCCTTAAGTGCATAATTGTATGCAAAAAGCCTCGCTTTCGAAGATAACACTTCCGATCCGTGCTTTTGTTCGATTATCTTCGGAAATTCCGATAACTGTTCTGCGCAGTCAATAAACACTTCTCCGTCGTATCTCTTAAATACTGATATTACTGTTTCGGCGCTCTTAAAAGGCTCATCAGATAATGAGAATAGGTTTGAGTTCATATTATCTCCCAAGAATGATGTCTGCGGCATCTTTTGCTGTTTTTACTGTTTTGTGTCCGCTCGATGACAGTTTTTCAAAGCTTTGGTGCCCTGCTGAAATCAAAATGACGTCCGTGCCTGCAGATGCGGCGCATTCCGCATCGTGGATCGTATCGCCGAGCATTACTGTTTGTCCGCGAAGGCTTTTAACAACATCAATGGAAACGGCTTTTTTACTTGATGCGTGAATGTTATCAAGTCCGTATACTCCGTCAAAGAGCTCGAAAAGTCCTCTGTATTTTAGCTGAGCTGTCAGCATATTGATCTCGGTCGCGGAAACTAGATACTGGTGTATGCCTGCCGCTTTAAGGTCAAATATAACATCAAGTACTCCGTTTATGATCGGTGCTTCGGTCTCGTGCGCAAGATATTCATCTACCCAAAGAGGAGCAAGCGTTTCATAATCAATTACGTTAAAATCAAATCCCGCGCGTGCGTAGTAATCTTTTATCGGGAAACCGAATATCGAGCGGTAGTGATCCTTGTCATTAATTTCTTTGTAACCGTATTTGCGAAGGAGAGTGTTAAGTGCATTGATGCCGATATCAACGTCATCAATTATTGTTCCGTTAAAATCCCATATTACGTTATTATACATTGTTATACCTCCTTCGTTTCATTCATTTTAACATTTTTGATGTGTTAAGTCAATGAAAAAATGCGCCTGCGAGTAACGCAGGCGCAAAGTTCATGCAAGGTGTTTTTCAACAGCCGCAAGCTTGACACAGCACACAAGAATGTGTAGCGTTTTTTCAAGATCTGCAAGTGTTGAATAAGTAGGTGCAAGACGGAGATTTCTGTCGCGGGGGTCGTTTTTGTAAGGATAAGTAGCTCCTGCGCCCGTCATATTAACGCCGCACTCCTTCATAAGCTGCCATACCCTCTTTGCACAGCCGTCGAGAACGTTGAGGCTGACGAAATATCCGCCGTTGGGGTCATACCAATCAGCAACTCCGAGTCCGTCGAGACCCTCGTGGAGGATCTTCTTACAAAGGTCGAATCGGGGTTTAAGAATTGCCGCGTGGCGAGCCATTATCTTGGACGCATTTTCCTTGTTCTTGATGTACTTTGCATGTCTGAGCTGGTTGAGCTTATCAAAGCCTATTGTCTGCATAGACATGTACTTGCGCATCTCAGCGATATTTGCATCGCTTGCCGCCGCCATTGCGATACCTCCGCCGGGGAAGGTTATCTTGGAGGTAGAGGAGAAATAAAGGAATCTGTCCTCATTGCCGTATTCGGCGGCGATCTTGAATACGTCGGGAAGTGTGTCGGGCTCTTCGGTGAAATCGTGAATACCGTAAGCGTTATCCCAAATTATACGGAAATCGGGCGCGGTCTCCATAGATGAAAGACGGCGTACGCATTCCTCGCTGAAGGTTACTCCGGTGGGGTTGGAGTACTTGGGAACACATATGAGACCCTTAACAAGGGGATCCTTAGCGAGCTTCTCTACAGCGTCCATATCGGGGCCGTCA
>JAZQFL010000113.1:0-2599 GCA_045539485.1 Eubacteriales bacterium | reverse complement strand
GCTTAGCGGTGAACTTGTATGCGCCGTGGGTGGTACCGATAGAGGTAGCGAGGCAGTCAACACCGGATCTGGTAACGTAGTCCTGAACCTCCTCGGGACGGGTGTAGGAAGAATGCTCTGCAACAACGTCATCCTCAACACCTGCAAGAACGCCGAGCTCGCCCTCAACAACAACGCCGTGTGCGTGAGCGTACTCAACTACCTTCTTGGTGAGGGCAACATTGTCCTCATAAGAGTGGTGGGAACCGTCGATCATAACGCAGGTAAAGCCGCCGTCGATGCAGGACTTGCAGATCTCGAAATCTGCACCGTGGTCGAGGTGGAGGGCAAGGTCAACACCGCTGTCCTCAACTGCTGCCTTTGCAAGTGCAAGGAGGTATGCGTGCTTGGCGTACTTACGTGCGCCTGCGCTTACCTGAAGGATAACGGGGGACTTCTCCTCAGCTGCAGCCTCGGTGTTAGCCTGGATGATCTCCATATTGTTTATGTTGAAAGCGCCGACAGCGTAGCCGCCCTTGTACGCCTTCTCAAACATTTCTTTTGTAGAAACAAGTGCCATGTTGTTCTCCTTAATATAAAAAGTTCAATGAACATATTTTAGCACCGCTTTGTCAATAAATCAATAGAAATGGCGAAAAAACAGCTAAAATGTTAAAATTTAAACGATCAGGTGAAGGTTATCCTTTCGCTTCGCTCCGCCTGTGTGCTCCTGCCGTCTGCGGATGCGACGGCGGCTCCGTTTTTTACTGTCCTCACAGGTAAGCTTACGGTGCTTTGTGCACTGAGCCCGAAGCTTACGGAGAGCGCTTCATCCACCTCGGCCATCATTCTTTCGGGCAGGTGTCCCATTTTTTCCTTTAGACGCTGTTTGTCTATGGTGCGTATCTGCTCCAAAAGTACGACAGAGTCCTTGGTAAGCCCCGCATCGCTTGCGTAGATATCTATATGAGTGGGAAGTCTGGTCTTTGTCATACGGCTTGTTATCGCCGCCGCGATAACTGTGGGGCTGTATCTGTTTCCCACGTCGTTCTGCACTATAAGCACCGGCCTTAGTCCCCCCTGCTCGCTTCCGATGACGGGGCTGAGGTCGGCATAAAATATATCTCCTCGTTTTATGGTGTTCATTGCATCATCCTTTCATGGCGGTACTATATTTTTCCCGCCATGGGTGACTTTTTAAACCGCAATCTTTCAATTTTGCGTGAAATATCGAATTGCATAATTCGACATTTCATAATTATTATATGCAATATGAAAACAGATTGACAAAGCCGCAATGCTTTGGTATAATCCGATTATCGGTAAAACCGAATAACGGAGAATAAATATGAAGATACTGTTTGTGGGTAACAGCTATACCTTTTTCAACGATATGCCCTCTAAGTTTCTTGCGCTTTGCACGGAAAACGGCATAGAAGCAGAGGTATGGTCTGTAACAAGGGGCGGATATTCCTTTGCGCACTATCTTTCCGAAGAGAATGAAAAGGGAATTGAATTCCGCACCCGTCTTGCCGAGCGCTCTTATGATTACATAATATTGCAGGACCAAAGCGTAAGACCCGCCGAGCATACCGATGCGTTTCTTGAAAGCGCGCGCAGACTTTGCGATATGGTAAAAGAAAACGGTGCTGTTCCCGTTTTTTATCAAACGTGGGGCAGGAAAGAGGGAAGCGAGGTCCTTGAAAAGCACGGCTGGACACACGCCGAGATGCACGCACTCTTAAAGGATGCTTATTTACGTGCCGCCAAAGAAAACGGCGCACGTATCGTTTGTGCGGGTGATGCCTTCCGCTGTGCGTATGCAAACGGAATTGACGTATACCACCCCGACGGAAGCCATCCCTCGGACGAGGGAAGTGCGGTCATTGCCAAGGCGTTTTTTGACGCTTTGTCCGGAACCGAAAAATAATTTGAAAAAATAAAAAATTTTAAAAAAAGCGGAACCCAAACGAAACCGCATTCGTCTATAGGGTCGTTGCTTTTGAAAATTAATCACAAAAATCAAAAAATCAGGAGAAATGAAAATGAAGAAGATCCTTGCACTTACTCTTACCCTTGTAATGATGCTCGCCCTCGCTTCCTGCGGCGGCGATAACGGTAACGATACTACCCCCGCAGTTACCACCGATCCCGTAACCGATGCACCCGCAACCGATGCTCCCGTAGCCGAGGCTGTTGATCCCCTCGACGCTTTCACCAAGATCTGGGCTGCTATGCCTGAGGACTTCAAGTTCGCTGCAGGCGGCGGGGATTATGAGAACATGGTTATGGACGGCCCCGGAGCTTTCGGTCTTACCTCTGCTGAGGCAGGCGAGAACATAAACGCTATGCTCGGCTTCCCCGCAGACCTTGTAACAAAGATCGACAGCGCAGCTTCCCTTATGCACATGATGAACGCTAACACCTTCACTGCAGGTGCTTACCACTTCGTTGACGCTGCTGATAAGGATGCTTCCGTTGAGTCCATCAAGTCCAACATTCTTGCAAGACAGTGGATGTGCGGTTTCCCCGAGACCCTTATCATCGTTGACCTCGGCGGCAACACCCTTATTTCCGCTTTCGGTAACGGTCAGGTAGTTGAGGCATTCAAGAACACCAC
>JAZQFL010000112.1:0-6064 GCA_045539485.1 Eubacteriales bacterium | reverse complement strand
GTACCGCACTCGGGGCACATACGGTCGGGCAGGTCATAGCCCGAGCCGACAGAGCCGTCCGTATAGAACTCACTCCAACGGCAATTAGGGCAGTAATAGTGCGGCTGAAGGGGGTTAACCTCGGATATACCGCCCATGGTTGCAACAAAGGACGAACCTACAGATCCGCGCGAGCCGACAAGGTAACCGAGGCTCTCGCTGTATGAAACAAGCCTTTGCGCTATCATATAAAGCACGGCAAATCCGTTCTTGATAATTGAGGTAAGCTCCTTTTCGAGGCGCTTGGAAACGATCTCGGGCATTACGCCGTTATGCTCATACATCGAGCGCGCCTTATCCCAGCATCTCTGCTGAAGCTCCTCTTCGGCGCCCTCCATATTCGGGGTGTAGGTTCCGTCGGGAATAGGCTTGATAACCTCTACCATATCCGCAATGAGATTGGTATTGGTAACAACGACCTCCTCCGCCTTCTCCTTACCGAGATAGGAGAACTCCTCAAGCATCTCGTCGGTGGTATGCAGGTAAAGACCGCAATCCTTATCGCAATCACGGAACTTCATACCCGCAAGGATTATCTTGCGGTACACCTCGTCCTCGGGGTCCATAAAGTGCGCATCACCCGTAGCGCATACGGGCTTGCCGATCTTCTCACCCAGGTCGCAGATGCGGCGGTTGATGTTCTTTAATGCTTCTTCATCCGGCAGCTTACCCTCATCCACAAGGAATCGGTTATTGGAAAGAGGCATTATCTCAAGGTAGTCGTAGAAGCGGGCGATATTTTCTATATCCCCGTCGCTTCTTCCCTCAAGAATAGCGCGGTATACCTCGCCCTGCTCGCAGGCGGCACCGATAATTATTCCGTCGCGGTGCTGTTCAAGAACCGTCTTGGGTATACGCGGCTTTTTATAGTAATAGCTCAGATAGCTCTGGGATATGAGCTTATACAGATTCTTAAGACCTATCATATTCTGCACGATGAGGGTCATATGGTAAGTCTTAAGACGGGAGGGATCGGACTGGTCTGCCATTGCACGCTTAAGTCCAGCAATATCGGTAACACCCTCACGGCGCAGCTTTGCGATCATACAGCCGAATATCTTTGCAAGCATACCCGCATCATCGTAGGCGCGGTGGGCATTGTATTCACCGAGCCCGAAGTAGTTTGCGAGCTGTTCCTGCTTGTGTCCCTTAAGCTCTTGGTTGACGTAACGCGAAAGCGCAAGCGTATCAAGATAAGTGTAATTAAACTTCTTTTTGCACTTATCCGCCGCCGTACGCATAAAGCCCATATCGAAATTAGCATTATGGGCAACAAGCACTCTGTCCCCCGCGAACGCCATAAACATATCAAGCGCGGCATCGATCTTGGGCGCATCCTTGACGGTCTCTGCGCTTATACCCGTCAGCTTGGTTATCTCCTCGGGTATCGGCATTTCGGGGTCTACGTAGGTCCCGAAGGTGTCCTTGACCTCGCCGTTTGAAACAAGCACCGCACCGATCTCCGTGATCGCACAGGAAAGCGGAGAAAGACCCGTGGTCTCTATGTCAAAGATTATGAATTCATCATTAAAATCGATCTCTTTATCACCGTGAACGGCACTTTCGGTATCATCGCAGAAATAAGCCTCCATGCCGTAGAGAACCTTGATGTCGCCCTGCTTTTTGGCGGCGATCATCATATCGGGGAAGGACTGCACGTTTCCGTGGTCGGTAACGGCTATTGCCGTGTGTCCCCATTTCTTTGCACGGGAAATAAGCTTGCCTGCATCAATGGTCGCGTCCATCTGGCTCATTACGGTATGGCAGTGAAGTTCAACGCGCTTCTTTTCCGCGGTATCCTTACGCTCAACACGCTTAACGGTGGCAAAGGAGAGCGGCTTGATGTAAAAATTGCCGTCGAACTTATCAAGCTCGTTTATTCCGCAGAATGCCGCACAGGTACCGGGAGCAATGTCGGAAAGCGCATCGTGACTGCCCGCTTTAACGGTGGTCTTTATGTAAAGCGATGCCTCCATATCGGTAACACCGATGGTCAGTATCTCGCTTCCTCCCTTTCGGGTCTCGCGCCTTTCAACGGAAAAGACCTCGCCGATAAAGGTGGTAAGTCCGTGTTTTTTAAAGGTAGTACCTATCGGTACTGCGCTGTCAATATCTATCTCGGAACCGAACTGAAGCTCCGCACCGGAAACGTCATAGCTTCTGTATTTGCCCTTGAATATATCGCCCTCGCGCTTAAATTCCTTTGTGCCGTTTTCGTACTTATATTCGGCAACGGGAAGGGGCGCGGATTCGCCGTCCTTTGCCTTCGGAATCTCCAAAAACGGCGCGGAAACTGCCGCATAAATGGAGTTGTAGCTATTGCCGTTATCCTTGGGCGCACGGGGCTGGGGCGCGTTATAATTTCCCTGCTTGCCTTCGGATGTCGGAGGCGGGGCAACGTCGTTCTCGCTCGGCACTGCATTCATCAAAGCGCTGAGGTCTGCATAATAGCGGTTAAGCTCCTCAAGCAGGCGTCTTTCCATCTCCTTGCCCTTTTTTTCGGCGGCACTGTTATCGGAGAGAACGGAAACTGTTACCTTGATACCGAAACGCTCCTCAATTGCATTTGCAACCGCAAACTCGGTACCAAGCCCCTGAATAACGCTTATCGCATCAACGTACGGGAGGTATATCTCGACCTCCGCCTCGGAAACGTTAAGTCTTACGTCATCGAAAAATCCGAGAGGCAGAAATCCGCAAAGCTGGGCATAGAGGATAATATCCCGCACAGCACGCTCGCCGTAAAGATGGGAAGGATATTTAACGATAGTATTAACGCCGTTTATCTCGTATGAAACACGTATACCCTCGCGCAGAGCGGCAAGATAACGCTCGTTTACAAGCTCGTCAAAATGCAGGGTAAGCTCGATAACACGCGCTTCCCTGTCTGCACGAACCGACCAATCGGTCAGCTTACGTATAAGCTGCCATTCGGTTATCTCCGGCTTATATTTTTTAAAATACTCGCAAAAATCCTTCATACGCTCTACCTCTGAATCAGATATTATTATTTTAGCATATAACTTTCCTCGGCACAAGTGCAAAAATAAAAAAGTGCCACTGCACTTTACATTTGATTTGAACATAAGAGAACGGCCGGATTTTACTCCAACCGTTCTCTGCTTTATCATTTATCGTGATAATTTGCAATACTCCCACAATTCGGCAAGCGTATGAACCTTTACTTTCTCTTCAACGGGATTCATATGCTCGTCAACTTGCGTTCCAAACACCGTTTGATCTATATGCCAAAAATAAAACCACCATTCTTTTTGCGTTATCTCTTGCATATCGGTGATCTCGTTATTCCTGAACTTGGCCACAAAAAAAGTAATTACCTACTCCTTCCGCATTTCTTAAATACCCGAGGACATAATATTCACCGTTTGCTTCTTGTATTTGAGAGACGTTTATATTTTCGTCAAAAGAAAGCTCACAAAATGAATAAACAGCCAATTTTCCGGATGTACTTTTAACAACGAAAATATCATTTTTCGGCGATATTGCCGCCTTATACGCATAGTTAATGTCCTTGAATTTTGCCAGAACGGTATCACTCTTGTCCCAAACCCAAACAGTTTGACCCGTGCATCCGACACTGTATTTTTCATTTCCGACAATACTGCAAAATCTTGGCATAATCAGCCCTCAGGCTTTAGTTTTATAATTCACGCGAACATATGAACAAGCAGTGTTACCCGCACGGCTTCAGTCCAATTTCTGCGAAAGCAGCCATTTTGTAACATCGCTGTTTTGTGCCGAATAGCTGAACGAGCCGTGATCCTTGCCCGGCCAGACGGTATATTGCACGTCCGCCTTCAAAGCTTTGAGCCTATTATAGAGATTGTTCAGTTTAGCCGCAAATCCAGCATCCTTATCTCCGCAGAACATCCACAAAGGCGTTGTTGCTATGTTCTTATAATTGGTGTAGCTTGTGGCGGCCCCCGCGGCTATCATTGCACCCGCAAAGTAATTGGGGTGATTTTCAAGCAGGAGCAGTGTTCCCATGGATCCGTAGGAATGTCCGCTGACATAAATGCGGCTTTTGTCAACGGAAAGATGCCTCTGCAGTTCCTCAAACAAACGGAAAGCGATTTCCGTAGTGTAAGGATGAACGGGCCAATACTGATTCGGCAGACACTGCGGGATCACGCAGATGATCTCAAGCTTTGTTTGGCTTAATGCCTGTGAAAGCAAAGTGTTTATTCCTATCTCATTTATATCCTTGCTTTCAAAGCCGAGACCGTGCATGTAAATAAGCATCGGATATTCCTTGCTCGGGTCGTAATTGCGGGGCAGGAACACCCTGTAATTCATTGTTTTTTTATATTGAGCATCGGTAAACTTGCCGTAATTGTTCCAAGTAGTAAGCTTTGCGCCATTAAGGATACAATCATGCTCACCAAGGGAGCCGTGGAGTTTGCACAGCGACGCGGTGGACTTTTTCGGCACAGACTGCTGTATAACGGTAACCGTTCCGCATACCGAGCAGTGCTTGCCCTCCGTAAGGCCGTTTTTGGTTAGAGTGGCTTCTACCGCGGCATCAATGACCTCGGTGTGTCCGAGTGCTTTCACCTCGGTTTGTCCAACAAGCACCTCGTTACAAACGGTACAGTGTTTTCCTTCGGTCTTTCCTGCGGCTGTGCAGGTTGCCGCAACTGCGGCATCGATTACCTCGGTGTGACCGAGAGCTTTTACCTCGGTTTGTGCAACAAGTACTTCATTACAAACTGAACAGTGCTTTCCTTCCGTCTTACCCGAGGCGGTGCAGGTTGCCACTACTGCGGCATCAACCGCCTCGGTATGTCCGAGCGCTTTTATCTCTGTTTGCGCAACAAGCACCTCGTTACAAACGGAGCAATGCTTGCCTTCGGTCTTTCCTGCGGTAGTACAGGTTGCCGCAACCGCGGAATCGATTGCCTCGGTGTGCTCATGCTGTGTAGAGCAACCGAACATCGACAAACAAGCAATTACCGCCAAAAGAGCCAAGCTACTACGTATAAGCTTTGTTTTCATCGTTCTTACCTCCGTGTAAAACACTGTTTTTACTTTTTATGCTACTTTTTATGCTCAGCACGACCACTGATGAAGACGATTATTAGCATTATAGAAAGATCGATCCCCTAATTGTTGTACTTAAAAGTATATCATAGTTTTTACAATAAGTAAACCCCTAAACACCGACGATGAGGAATTAATATGCAACGATTGCGCCGTTTGAGGTGTAAACACAGAAGCGCAGATCGCGTACATAGAGCTACAGGAGTTCAGCGGAATTTGTTAACAAATTGTAAATTTTCTGTGAATATTTTGTTAAGAGGTTGACAACTATAATTATATGTGGTATACTGCTCCAGTCGCGGCAAAATCTATTTAATTCCGCGATAATTCACACACGGAGAAGCCGCCGCGGTTCCGCGCAATGCGGTTGGCGAACAGCTTTATTCGTGGTGGAAAAAAACCAAAGGAGGACATAAAAATGTCTGTTATCACCATCAAGCAGCTGCTTGAAGCAGGTGTTCACTTCGGACACCACACCAGAAGATGGAACCCCAAAATGGCCGAGTATATCTTTACCGAGCGAAACGGTATCTATATCATCGACCTCCAGAAGACCGTTAAGAAGTTCGAGGAAGCTTACATGTTCGTTCGCGAGCTTTCCGAGCAGAACGGCACTATCCTTTTCGTAGGTACCAAGAAGCAGGCTGCCGACACCATCAAGGAAGAGGCTGAGCGTTGCGGTATGTACTACGTAAACGTACGTTGGCCCGGCGGTATGCTTACCAACTTCAAGACCATCAGAAAGAGCATCAACCGTCTCAACGAGCTCGAGAAGATGCAGGCTGACGGCACCTTTGATATGCTTCCCAAGAAGGAAGTTGCCGCAAAGGTAAAGGAGATCTACGACCTTGAGAAGAACTACGGCGGTATCAAGGAAATGCCCGGTCTGCCTGACGTTGTATTCATCGTTGACCCCCGCAAGGAGAGAAACGCTGTTCTCGAGGCAAAGAAGCTGGGTATCCCC
>JAZQFL010000111.1:0-3592 GCA_045539485.1 Eubacteriales bacterium | reverse complement strand
ATGACGGGCGGACAGATGGCTCCCACCTCCCTCCCCGGACAGATCACTCAGACCTCCCCCTACGGACGCGACGTTAACACCGTCGGTTATCCCGTTAAGGTGTGCGAGATGCTTTCTCAGCTTGACGGTGCAACCTATCTTGAAAGAGTTGCGGTAAACAACATCAAGAACATCAAGGCTGCAAAGGCGGCTATCAAGAAGGCATTCCAAAACCAGGTTGAGGGCAAGGGCTTCTCCCTTGTCGAAGTTCTTTCCACCTGCCCCACCAACTGGGGTAAAACTCCCGCAGACGCACTGAAGTGGCTTGAGGAGAATATGCTTCCCTACTATCCTCTCGGCGTTTACAAGGATAAAACTAAGGAGGAAAAGTAATGAACACCAAGATCCTTATCGCAGGCTTCGGCGGACAGGGTATACTGTTTGCCGGCAAGTTCCTTGCTTATGAAGGCCTTATGAGCGAAAAAGAGGTAAGCTGGCTTCCCTCCTACGGCCCCGAGATGCGCGGCGGTACCGCAAACTGCAGTATCATCATAAGCGATACTCTTATCGGTTCCCCCATCGTTGACAAGCCCGACGTACTTGTTGCAATGAACGGTCCTTCCTTTGACAAGTACGAAAACGACGTACCCGCAGGCGGTGCTATGTATCTTGACAGCTCTCTTATCGACAGAAAGTCCGAGCGCACCGACGCAAACGTTTACTACATTCCCGCAACCGCTATGGCAGGCGATAACGGCCTTAACGGCCTTGCCAATATGATAATGCTCGGTTGTGTAATTAAGCACAGCGGCATTATGACGCTCGACTCCGCAAAGGCGGCTATGGAAAAGCTTGTTCCCGCAAAGAAGCAGGAAATGCTTGCACTGAATATCCGCGCACTCGAGCTCGGATACAATTACGAAGGAGATAAGTGATGAACGAGCAGATCAAAGATATCGGTATGCGCCTCCGCACTCTCCGCGAGGATATGGAGATATCCGCCGAGGAAATGGCGGCTAAGCTTGAGGTCGACCTCGACACATACGAGGCTTATGAGAGCGGTGACCAGGATTTCTCCTTCAGCGTTATCTACAACGCCGCTGAAATTCTCGGTGTTGACGTGCTTGACCTTATAAGCGGAAATGCACCCACCCTTTCCATGTGCAGCATGGTTAAGAAGGGCAAGGGTTATTCCGTTAAGCGCGAGCACGAATATGACTACAAGCATCTTGCTTACACCTTCCGTAACAAGAAGGCAGAGCCCTTCCTTGTTACCATTAATCCCGACCCCAATCCCCCCGTTATGCACGGACACGACGGTCAGGAATTCAACTACGTTATCTCCGGAAAGATGATGCTCTACATCGGAGACATCTCCTATGAGCTTTCCAAGGGTGATAGTGTGTACTTTGACTCCAGTGTTCCTCACGCAGAGGTGGCGCTCGGCGACAAGCCCGCGGAATTCATCGCGGTCGTTATCAAGTAATCTCGGAGGAACCGAAATGCCAATCTATGAAAAATTTGTCGGTGCATCCCGCGACGATTTTCTTTCCTTAAAGGACGCACAGCACAATTACAATCTCACCTTCAAGGATAATTTTAACTTTGCCTATGACGTTCTCGACGAGCTTGGCAAGACCAAGCCCGAAAAGCTTGCAATGATCTGGGTGGGAGAGGACGGCACGGAAAAGCGCTTCACCTTCCGTGATATGATGCTTTACTCCAACAAAGCCGCCAACTACTTCAAATACCTCGGCATCAAGAAGGGCGACCGAGTTATGCTCGTTCTCAGAAGAAGCTATTACTTCTGGTTCTGCTTCCTCGGCCTCCACAAGATAGGCGCCATCGCTATTCAGGCGACGGATATGCTGAAGGCGAAAGATTACATTTACCGTTGCAATGCCGCAAAGGTCAAATGCGTTATTATTACGGGTCACGGCAACTGCACCGAAAACTTTGACGAAGGCGCAGACAAGTGCGAGACTGTTGAAATTAAGCTTGTCGGCGGACGCAAGAATGCGGGCGAAAGCTGGTTTGACCTCGAACAGGGTATTGCCATGGCAAGCGATAAATGGCAGCGCCCCACGGGCAAGGAAGCAACCAAAGCAGACGATACCATGCTTCTTTCCTTCTCCTCGGGTACAAGCGGATACCCCAAGATGGTATGCCACAACTTCAAATACCCCCTCGGCCACATTATGACGGGTGTATTCTGGCACAGAGTTGTTGACGGCGGACTTCACTTCACCATTTCCGATACCGGATGGCTCAAATCCCTCTGGGGTAAGATGTACGGTCAGTGGTTCGGCGAGAGCGCTGTCCTCGTTTATGATTTTGACAGATTCGTTCCCAAGGATATCCTCTCCGTAATGGAAAAATACAAGGTCACCACCTTCTGCGTACCGCCCACGATGTACCGTATGCTCCTTGAAGAGGGTGTTGAAAATTACGATCTCTCTTCCCTTGCCCACTGCTGTTCTGCGGGTGAGGCACTTAACCCCGACATTTTCAACAAGTGGAAGGAGATCACGGGACTTAAGATATACGAGGGCTTCGGCCAGACCGAGACCTGCATTTGTATAGGAACGCTTTATCCTTGGACCGAGCCCACCCCCGGTACGCTCGGACTTCCGATCCCCGGAATGGACGTACATATCCTTGATGCCGACAGCCAGTCCTGCCCCCGCGGCAGTGTCGGCGAGATATGCATCCGAGTTCTTTCTACCAAGAGAAAGGCGTGCGGAGTTCTCGACTCCTACAATATGAGCGCTGAGGATACCGCAAAGGCAATGCACGACGGCTTCTACCACACGGGCGACCTTGCCTACAGAGATGAAAAGGGACTTTTCCGCTACGTAGGAAGAAACGACGATGTTATCAAGTCCTCGGGTTACCGCATCGGACCGTTTGAGATCGAAAGCGTGATGCTTGAGCACGATGCCGTTAAGGAGGTTGCCGTAACGGGTGTTCCCGATAAGGTAAGAGGCTTTGTTGTTAAAGCGACCGTTGTTCTTGCAGACGGCTTTGAAGGCACTCCCGAGCTCACCAAGGAGCTTCAGGAGTATGTCAAGAAGAACACAGCACCCTACAAATACCCCCGAATCATCGAATACTGCGCCGAGCTTCCCAAGACCTTCAACGGTAAGATCAGAAGAAGCGAGATCAGAGCAAACGACGCTAAGTGATATCAATACCGACAGACTACGGTCTGTCGGTATTTTTTTTGCATCTTTGAGATACACTAACCGAAAAAGGAGAAAAGATGCAAATTATAACAGCAATAATAAAGGCGGGCGCTGTCTACCTCGGTCTGCTTGTTGCAATGAAGCTTCTTGGCAAGCGACAGGCGGGCGAGATGCGCATATCCGAGCTTACGACGACTTTTCTCATTTCCGAGCTTGCCACTGCGCCGATAATTGATAGCGATATACCTGCCTATATCCCCATCGCCGCGCTTATCACCATCCTTTCGCTTGAATTTATTACATCCTTTCTGGCGCTGAAAATTCCGTTTGTGCGCGAGCTTCTCGAGGGCAAACCAAGCGCCCTTATAAGTCGCGGAAAGCTCGACAAGAAGGAATTACGCCGCTCACGCCTGAGCGTAGATGAGCTG
>JAZQFL010000110.1:0-9686 GCA_045539485.1 Eubacteriales bacterium | reverse complement strand
CAAGGAAGAGGACACTGAAAGTATCACTGCCCGCCTCAGAGCGCTTGATGTGCGTATATCGGTGCTTGAACGCTCGGCTGTCGGGGAGAATGTTTCCGTATCGTACACAAAGGCGCTTGAAAACAGCATATCCGTGCATCTTGAACAGCTTCGTGACGCTCTCGCGGACGGAGAGTATGCAAAGGCAAGTGCACTCAGTGAGGAGCTTCTCGTTCTCTTAAACCGCAAAAACCTCGTCTTCTCCTCGGAAACGGGATACACCTCTCAGCTTGAAGCCTTGAAGACGGAAAAAACTGCGCTTTCAGCAAAGCTGACAGGTGACAGGTCGCGTGTATATGCTCCGTTTGCGGGGTATTTCTACAGCGAGTGCGACGGAGGCGAATCGATATATACGCTCAAAAATCTTGAAACACTGACTCCCTCGGCGCTTGATGCCATCGTTGCAACACGCGCGGGTGCGGAGGAAGGAAAATATGCCGTAGGTAAGCTTTCCGAATCACGCAAATGGTATCTTGTTATCGAAACCGAAACGTCAAAGCTTGCGGATTATATTTCCGGTAATTATTATGAGCTGGAGTTTACCGATTGCGGCGGGCTTGAACTGAAGATGCTTCTGGATAGAACGGTCGAGGAAGGGGATAGGGCGCTCCTTGTCTTCAAAAGTGACAAGCTTCCCGAGGATCTCCGCATGGTGCGCATACACAACGTGTCCGTGAAAACGAAAACGTACAGCGGCCTCCGTGTTCCCGTTTCGGCTATCAGATACGTCGACGGGCGCGAGGGTGTGTATGCTATGTTCGGAAACACTGTGCTGTTCCGTGTTATTGAAGTTATCGGTACTGTTGACGGATATGCATACGTAAAAGAAAACGGAGAGCCCGTTACCGTTACGGCAGAAGCAAAGGACAAGGACGGCAGCGTATATGAAACGGAGGTCGTGCTTTTCGGCGCTCTCGGACTTTACGACAGTATCATAACATCCGGCACGGGGCTTTACCACGGCATGATAATTGAATGAGGTAATATGGAAAACCACGATTTTTCTTATATAGACAAAAACCTTGCAGAGATACGCGCAAGGATGGAGGCGGCGGCAAAGCGCTCGGGTAAGGGAAACACTCCGCGTCTTCTCGTTGCATCCAAATACGCAACTGCGGAGGAGATGAACTATGCCGCATCCCTCGGCGTAGAGATGTTCGGAGAGAACAGAGTTCCGTCTCTTCTCGAAAAGTATGATGCTCTTGATAAAACAGCGGAGCTGCATTTTATCGGAAGCCTGCAGACAAACAAGGTAAAAAGCATAATCGGTAAGGTAAGCCTTATACATTCGCTTGATTCGATCCGCCTTGCGGAGGCTATCGAAAAGCATTCCGTAAACGCAGGTGTGGTAACCGACGTGCTTTGCGAAATAAACAGCGGAAGAGAGCCGCAAAAGGGCGGAATAATGCCCGAGGATCTCCCCGCTTTTGCCGAGCGGATATCCGATTTTCCGCACATAAATCTGCGCGGATTGATGACAATGGCGCCAAACTGCGAAAATGTTGAAGATTATCGAAAATATTTTAGAGAAACTTATAATATTTTTATTGACTTTTTTCAAAAAAAACCGCATAATATAGGTAGCTGTGTAAAAATGCCGATTTTGTCTATGGGAATGAGCGAAAGCTTCGAAATTGCCATAGAGGAAGGCGCGGATATCGTGCGTGTCGGCAGGGCTGTTTTTAAGAAATAAAAATTATTTATATATTTCGGAGGATAAAATGGGATTCAAGGATTTTTTAAAGCGCTATTCCAGAGAGGACGATAATTACGATCAGGACACCTATGGCGAAGATTACGATATGGGTTATGCAAACGAGACTGAAGATGATGCAATGATGGATGACGATAACTACGCACCCGAGGCATCCACCGCTCCCGTAAACATTTCCGGTAACGCGATCGAGCTTAAGGTCGTTCGCCCCGAATCTTTCAAGAATGCGGATCAGATCGCAGATCATCTGCTCAACCGCCGTACCGTTGTACTTAACCTCGAGGCTGCAGGCAAGGATACCGCCAAGAGACTTATAGACTTCCTTTCCGGTGTTGCTTTTGCTATCAAGGGCGACATCCGCAAGGTTTCCAATAATACTTACGTAATCACCCCCGGCAACGTAACCGTTACCGGCGACCCCATGACCGATGCCGCTCGCGCAGCTGCTGAGGAAGAAGCACCCGCAGAGGACAGCTTCAAGTTCTGAGAACCGAATAATGGCGGCTCGCGGTAAGCGCTCCGCCGCACCTTGCTGCCCGAGCTTTTTTGCCGCGGGCAGCGTGGCTTTTTATTCGGACGGTGTTTTTTTGACCGTCTAAGACCTTGCAGGTAAAAAAGTGAACGATTTTGCTTTGTTTTTTTGTCAGACGGTAGACCTGTTTCTTCAGGCCATAATTTGGCTGTATCTTATTCGCTGCGTGCTTAATCTGCTCGGAGCTGATGAGGGGTCACCGCTGATGTTTTTCGCCGTAACTATGACCGAGGTGTTCATATTTCCCGTGCGCATACTGTTTGATAACCTTGGATGGTCGGACGATATGATAATAGATATTCCCGGTATGCTTACCATGTTTATCCTGTCTACGGTTTACGTAGTGTTTTTGTGATATGAGAGAGCGTGACAGAGAGGCGGAGGCGCTGTTTATTGCGCGCGGAAGCGAGCTTTTGCGCCGTGCCGCAAACGGAGTGCCCTCGTGCGGAGCCTTCCTTTCCTATGCCGAACAAACGGAGCTTATGTCGCTTGCCCGCTCTATGGGCGAGGCGGACAGGCTGTTTCTGTGGGGCGGATATGAGGATGCGGAGCGCAAGAAGGCGTTCTTCCTTCCCGACAGAATGCTTCCCGTATCCGAGCTTGGCGAGCCCTATTCTGTCCCCGAGATCTATTTCGGCGATCCGATATGCGCAATCGAACTGAAGGGAAGCGGTTACAGAGAGCTGACGAACCGCGATTGGCTCGGTGCCGTTCTTAATCTCGGCATAGAGCGCGATGCCTGCGGTGACATACGCACAGACGGAGGCAGTGTTGCCTATATAGTGTGCGACAGGTCTGTGGGGGATCTCATTATCCAGGCGCTTGAGCGCGTGGGCAGAGATACCGTGAAAACACGGGAAATATCTTTTTATGAACTCGAAACGCTTCTCCCTAAAAGGGAATTTGAGGCGATGACGGATACCGTACCCGCACCAAGGCTTGATGCCGTTGTCGGTTCGCTTTGCCGTATGGCAAGAGAAAAGGCAAAGATAACGGTACAGTCAGGCGCTGTTCAGTGCGGCGGACGTACGGTTGAAAAGCCGGACAGTATAGTCGTCGACGGGGATATTATCTCCGTGCGCGGACACGGAAAATTCCGTGTGCTGTCGGTTTCCGAACAGAACAAAAAAGGCAGATACCGCCTGCTGGCGGAAAAATACAAATGATTGACAGGAGGACGCTATGAATCTTCCCGAAGAGATCAGAAACAAAGAGTTTTCCATATCCTTGCGCGGATATAATATATCCGAGGTTGAGGATTACATCGAGATGCTTCTCGAAAAATACGATGTTCTTTATAACGAGAATGCCGAGCTTGCAGACAGGCTTTCCCAGCTTTCCGCAAGGCACGAGGCGCTTGTAAGCTCTCAAAGGCGAGCCGAAAGCCTCGTTAAGGAAGCCGAAGAAGAAGCGGCAACTATAATTGCTAACGCAAAGAATGCTACCGCTGCACAGCGTACCGGTGCGGGAAGCTTTTCCGATCTTTTGCACATTGATGCAAAAATAGCGGAAAAGACCGCTGAGTATAATGATCTGTGCAAGAAAGTTGAGACGTTTAAGAACACGCTGTTTGAGCTTTATTCGGCTCATATCACTTCTCTTTCTTCAATAGATGCCGAGCCTATAGCGGCGAAGACCGCGCCTGCCGACATCAAACCGACAAAACCGGAAGCGCCGAAGCCGGTGGAGCCTGCGGCTAAAAAAGAACCCGAAAGCTCAGAGGCAACCGTAGAGTTTACCGTTCCCGCGGTAAGCGAAAAGGCGGCGCCGAAAAAGGCGGAACAGCAGCCCGAGCCCGCGAAAACGGAACCGAAGGAAAAAAGCGAGCCCGAGGAATTTGCATTTACCACAGGGCTTAAGATAACCCGCGAGCCTGCGGGAAGTGCAAGCGCGACAAAGAGCTTTTCTGCGGTAAAGGAAAGGCTTGAAAATGCAAATGCCGAGGCAGATGCCGCGGTAACCAAAAAACAGAAAAAATTCTTCTGACACACAGGAGCTATAAAATGGCAGCAGATTACACAAGTACACTTAATCTTCCCAAAACCGAATTTTCCATGAGAGCAAATCTCCCTCAGAGAGAGCCTGAGATGCTCAAAGACGATGAGGCGCTGGGTATTTACGCAAAGCTTCTTGAAAAGAATGCAGGCAATAAGACCTTCATTCTTCACGACGGCCCTCCCTTCTCAAACGGATACATCCACATGGGCCACGCGCTCAATAAGATCCTTAAGGATTTTATCATTAAGTACAAGGCTATGACCGGCTACTGCACCCCCTACGTACCCGGCTGGGATAACCACGGTATGCCTATCGAGAGTGCAATAATCAAAAAGAATAAGCTCGACAGAAAGAAGATGTCCATTCCGGAATTCCGCAGTGCGTGCCACGCATTTGCGCAGAATTTCGTTGATCTTCAGCTTAATGACTTCAAGCGCCTCGGCGTTATCGGAGATTGGGAGCATCCCTATCTCACCATGTCTCCCGAAATGGAGGCGGAGGAGGTCCGCGTATTCGGTAAGATGTACGAGAACGGATACATCTACAAGGGCCTTAAGCCCGTATACTGGTGCCCCAAGGACGAGACCGCCCTTGCAGAGGCAGAGATCGAGTACAGCGACGACGAGTGCGTTTCCATTTACGTTAAGTTCCGTCTTGCAGACGATAAGGGTATGCTTGACGGCGTTGATACCGCAAACACCTATTTCATCATCTGGACCACCACCGCGTGGACCCTTCCCGGCAACCTTGCGATCGCCGTACACCCCAGAGAAAGCTACGTTGTTGCAAAGGCTGATAACGGCGAGAACTACATCGTTGCTGAGGCTCTTCTTGAAAAGACCATGAAGGCAGGCGGTGTTGAGAACTATGAGGTAGTAAAGGTTCTCCGCGGCTCCGAGCTTGAGCTTATGGAGGCTGAGCATCCCTTCCTTGACCGCCGCAGTATCATCTGTAACGCAGATTACGTCACTATGGACAGCGGTACCGGATGCGTACACACCGCTCCCGGCTTCGGAGCAGACGACTACCGTACCTGCAAGAACTACAATATCGACATAATCGTTCCCGTGGATGACCGCGGATACCAGACCGAGGACAGCGGCAAGTACGCAGGCATGTACTATGCCGAGTCCGGCGATGCCATCCTTGCAGATATGCAGGAAAGCGGCGCTCTGTTCGCTTCCGAGAAGATCACCCACTCCTATCCCCACTGCTGGCGCTGCAAGAACCCCATCATCTTCCGTGCAACTCCTCAGTGGTTCTGCTCCGTTGCCGATTTCCGCGACGCGACCGTAAAGGCTTGCGAGAACGTTGAATGGCTTCCCGCATGGGGCGGCGAGCGTATCGTTCAGATGGTACGCGAGCGCGCAGACTGGTGTATCTCCCGTCAGCGTCATTGGGGTCTTCCCATTCCCGTATTCTACTGCTCCGAGTGCAAAAAGCCTATCTGCACCCCCGAAACTATCGCAAAGGTTGCGGATATCTTCGGCGAGTGCGGAAGCAACGCTTGGTTTGAAAAGACCGAGGTAGAGCTTCTTCCCGAAGGATTTGTTTGCCCTCATTGCGGCGGCGTTCACTTCTATAAGGAGACCGACACCCTTGACGGTTGGTTCGACTCCGGTACGACACACTTCTCCGTGCTTAACAGAGAGCTTCACAGCTATCCCGCAGACCTCTATCTTGAGGGTGCCGACCAGTACCGCGGATGGTTCCAGTCCTCTCTTCTCAGCGCTATCGGTGCAGGCAAGGAGTGCGCTCCCTACAAGCAGGTCCTCACCCACGGCTGGGTAGTTGACGGCGAGGGCAAGGCAATGCACAAGTCCCTCGGCAACTCCGTTTCTCCCCTTGACCTTATCAAAAAGTACGGTGCAGACCTTGTCCGTCTTTGGGTCGCATCCTCCGATTACCGCGTAGACGTACGTGCGTCCGAGGCTATCTTCAAGCAGCTTTCCGAGACCTACCGCAAGGTTCGTAACACTGCGCGTATCCTTCTTGCAAATATCGGTGAGGATTTCGATCCCAACAAGGATATTATTCCCGCAAGCGATATGCTTCCTCTTGACAAGTGGGCTGTTTGCCGTGCTAACCGTCTTATCAAGGCTTGCCGCGCCGCTTACGAGGAATATGAGTTCCATACCGTATACCGCGAGATTAATAACTTCTGCACCGTTGATATCTCCAAGCTTTACGTTGATATCACCAAGGACAGAATGTACTGCGAGGCAAAGGACTCCGCAGCCCGCAGAAGCGGCCAGAGCGCAATGTATTACATTCTTGACGCTATGACCAGATTGCTTGCTCCCATGCTTGCATTCACATCCAACGAGATCTGGACATCTATGAAGCACCGCGCAGAGGACGATGCAGAACACGTTCTGCTTGCAGGTATGCCCGAATACAATGCATCTCTTGAGGCTTATGCAGATATCGAGGAGAAGTACGAGCAGCTCTTCAACCTCCGCGACGAGGTTATGAAGGCGCTTGAGGTTGCACGTGCAGATAAGCTTATCGGTAAGAGCCTTGAGGCTAAGATCACTGTCTACACCGAGGATAATGATGCATACGGCATCCTATCCGCATTTGATGCCGAGGAGCTTAAGACCGTGTTCATCGTTTCCGCTTGCACTCTCGTTAAGGGCGGCTGTGCCGATGCCTTCAGCGAGGAGGGTGCAAGACTGGCCGTTAAGGTAGAGCCTGCTGACGGCGTTAAGTGCGACCGTTGCTGGATGTTCTCCGAGGAGAGCTTTGAGGACGGCGAGGGTCATCTCTGCCCCCGTTGCCGCGCAACTCTCAATAAGTAAATAATTATCGGTCAAGGCTGTTGTGATTCGTTGCAACAGCCTTGAAGCGAATTAAGGAATATTATGTTTTTGATCATTTTAAGCATTTGCGTGCTTGTGGGCATCGACCAGCTTACAAAGTGGCTTGCGGTGGTTTATCTCAGCGAAAGCCTCGCAAAGGTCTTTATCCCCGGTGTTGTTGGCTTTACGTATCACGAAAATCCCGGTGCCGCTTGGGGTATGCTTCAGAACCACCGTTGGGTGTTTATGCTCACCTCAACCGTTGCGATTATCGCAATAATGATTTATCTTGCAAAGAATCTTAAAAGCATGCATCCTCTCAGCATTACCGCATTTACCCTTATCGTTGCGGGCGGAGTCGGAAATATGGTAGACCGCGTGCTTATCGGATACGTGGTTGATTTTATCAATTTCCTTTTCATAGATTTTCCCGTATTCAATTTTGCGGATATGTGCGTTACCGTCGGCGCGGCGTTGATGATAGTGTGGCTTCTGTTTGTTGACCTGCCTGCCGCCGCAAGGGAAGAGAAGGCTAAAAAGGCAAAAACGGAGGAAAAGCAATGATCTTTACCGTCGGTGGGGAAAGCCGCGGGATGAGGCTTGACGTTTTCCTTGCGTCCGCTGCCGATATCAGCCGTTCCGCGGCGGAAAAGCATATCACAGCTGGCCTTGTGCTGTTAAACGGCAAGGCTGCGACCAAAAAAAGCGTTGTTAGCCTTGGTGACGAAGTAAGCTATGACGCACCTGCACCCGTGGAATGCAGGGCTGTAGCGCAGGAAATACCGCTTGACGTTGTTTATGAGGATAGCGACATCATCGTTATAAACAAGCCTGTCGGTATGGTAGTTCATCCGGCGGCGGGGAACCCCGACGGAACGCTTGTTAATGCGCTTCTTGCGCATTGCGGTGACAGCCTTTCGGGCGTGGGCGGTGAGTTAAGGCCAGGTATCGTCCACCGCATAGATAAGGATACAAGCGGACTTATTGCCGTTGCAAAGAACGATGCCGCACATATCGCTCTTTCCGTACAGCTCAAGGATAAGACTATGAGCCGCGTTTATTACGCAATCGTCAGAGGCAATATCAAGGACGAAAGCGGCAGAATAGATAAGCCGATAGGCAGAAGCCTAAAGGACAGAAAGAAAATGGCAATAATGCCCGACGGCAGGGAAGCGGCAACACGTTATTACGTTGTTGAACGCTACGAGGGCTGGACGCTTTTGCGTCTGGAGCTCGAAACAGGCAGAACGCATCAGATCCGTGTGCATATGGCTTCGGTAGGTCATTCGCTTATGGGAGATGCCGTATATTCACCCGCAAACTCTCCGTTCGAAAATAAGCATAAAGCCTTGATACCGGGGCAGATGCTTCACGCAGCAGAGCTCAGACTTGTTCATCCGAAAACGGGTGAAGAAATGAGCTTTTCGGCAGAGTTGCCCGATAACTTTAAGAGCGTCATTGAGATATTAAGAAAAACAACCGTCAGATAGGGAAAAACGCGTTATGAAAAGGACGTTAAAGGGCTCGACGATGCTCGGGCCGCTTCCTCCCGTAATGGTTAGCTCCAGACTGGGGGATAAGGATAATATATTTACAGCCGCATGGACGGGTACGATCAACACCCGCCCGCCCAAAACATACGTTTCTATCCGTGCATCGCGTTATTCCTATAACATAATAAAGGAAAGCGGCGTGTTCGTTATCAATCTCACTCCCGCTTCTCTTGTCGGTGCTGCCGACTATTGCGGTACGTATACGGGAGCTAAGGTAGATAAATTTGAAAAATGCGGATTTACAAAGGAAGAAGCAACGGAGATAGACGCGCCTATGATAGCGGAATGCCCCGTATCGCTTGAATGCAAGGTGTTTGATATTATTCCGCTCGGAAGCCACGATATGTTCCTTGCGGATATCGTTGCCGTAAACGTGGCGGAGGAGCTTTTCGACCGCGAAGGAAAGATACACATGGAGCGCGCAGATCTTGCCGCATTCCTTCACGGCACTTACTATACACTCGGTGAAAAGCTCGATAAGATAGGCTGCGGAATAGTGAAAAAAGGTAAGCCGAAAAACCATAAAAATACCCCAAAAAAGAGCTCTGAAAAAAAGTAAAAAATATTTGAAAAAAATTGAAAAAAGGTGTTGACATTTGAAAACCATTGTGCTATAATAACTCTCGTCGCCGGGCAAGAGACAAGAACGGCGAAGGTCAAAACGGGAGCATAGCTCAGTTGGGAGAGCATCTGCCTTACAAGCAGAGGGTCACAGGTTCGAGCCCTGTTGTTCCCACCAAGTCCCCCTTAAAAGGGACGGTAAGGAAAGTTTTGGCTCGGTAGTTCAGTTGGTTAGAACGCCGCCCTGTCACGGCGGAGGTCGTGGGTTCGAGTCCCATCCGAGTCGCCAGTTTCCTGCCTCTGTAGCTCAGTTGGTAGAGCAGGGGACTGAAAATCCCCGTGTCGTTGGTTCGATTCCGACCGGAGGCACCAATAGGGAATAATCCGGTCACAAATTATTCCCGTATGCGGATTTAGCTCATTTGGTAGAGCGCCACCTTGCCAAGGTGGAGGTGGCGGGTTCGAGCCCCGTAATCCGCTCCAAAAAA
>JAZQFL010000109.1:0-14034 GCA_045539485.1 Eubacteriales bacterium | reverse complement strand
ATATAGTCGCAGGGAGCGCCGTCCACAGCATCTGTAAAGTCTACTGCCGCAAACGATGCAAGCAAGCCCGAAAGTCCTCGATGCTCACATCCGTTTACGGGACGGATATTCTTTGAAAGCGGAGCTCGCGCGCCGCGTCCGTCGGGGCTTGCACCCGTATTTCTTCCGTACCGCTCTGCAAAGTTAACGGAATCACCGCCCATACGGAACACACCGCCGTTTGCGGTAGGCTTGCCGACTATCTGCTTTGCCATAAAGGCGTATATCTCGGAAGCCAGCGTATCAGCCTCGGGCTCTCCGTTGCCCCACTTGATCTTGTCGTTCTTTATTTCGGCACGAAGCTGTTCCGCACCTGCCCAATTGTTTTTCAAAATCTTGTGCAGTTCGGAAAGGGAGACCTTTTTCTGCTCGTAAACGAATTTCTTTACTGCAAGAAGCGAATCCACCGTAGTGCCGAGAGCCATTATCTTCACGCTCTCATTGGCAAGCGGGAGACCGCAGTCGAACACGTCTCTTCCGCGCTCCACACAGCTCGGGAAGGTCGAAGAAAGAAGCGGTGCGGGGTTTGTTTCGTAAGAATACGGAGCCTGCTTATTTATGTTGTCAAGCGTAAACTCCGCGAACTTACGCAGATAATCGTAAAAGACCGAAAGGAATTCTTCCCAGGTTTTCGGTTCCTCGCTTCTGCCGAAGAAAAATATCTTCAAAAGCAGATCCTCTCCGCCCGTAACGGCATATTCCACAGCCTTTTCCATATTGATCCACGAGGAGCATATGTGCATCTCTTCGACGTTTGGAATAAAGGTCTCGTTACAGCCTATGGGCAGATAATTTTTGGAAACCTCCCTGCCGATGCCTATTTTTTCGTAACCCTCGAAAACGACCTCGTCGTTGTAAAGAATTATGGACGACGCGCCCGAACGGGTCATATCCATCAGCTTGCGGAGGACTGCATCGGGCATATTCTTACTGCAACGCACGTGCAGCTTTGGGTTGTGTATCTTAAGCTGCTGATAGATGTCAAGGAAATCAAGCATCATTTGGCAGTTAACGGAATCTTCCGCCCAGTCGGTACCGATACAAAGGGGCTGGTCTGCGTATCTTTCCTCAGCCGCGATCTTCAGAAGAAAATATCCGAACATCGTTTTTATCTCCTCGCGGCTCATTCTGCCGGATTCGATATCTGCACTGTAGAACGGCGCCCAAAGCTTATCGACCGAGCCGAGTGAGCGAATTCTCTCTCTCGCGACCTCACCCGCAGTCAGCATAACGTGCTGGAAGCACAGCACCTCGTATAAGGTCTCGGGCTTTCTCTCGGTAAGTGCCGCATATATCTCTGCCTGCTCGGTCATTCCCTTTTCCGCACAAGCCTCCGAAAGGCGGCTAAGGTATATCTCAACAGCGTTAAGAGCAATCGCCGCGCTTTGATAAAATATATCTTGGCGGTCACTAAGCTCTCCGTTTTCGTTTTTCACACTCTTTGCTTCGTTTAAGCGTGCTATAAGTCCGGGCAAGCCGAGACTTACAACACTCTCCCAATCGAATACTGCGTGCCAAACGTCAAGATCGGGGATGCCCATACCGGTAAGTGCGCAAAGCTCGCGCATTCTTCTTACTCCGGGGATGCGCTTGTCAAGCACTGCTCGGTAATGCTCGGTAGAAAGTTTTTCAAGGATTCCGGCGTGCGCAACGCTGTCTATGACCACTCCGTTGCATATTTTATCGGGAAACGGGGAATTCGTATTTATATCAAGCATTCCGTTCTCGAAAAGATATCTGAAGACCTCGGCAAAGACAACAGGATAAGGCCGCGATACATTATCCTCAAAATGCTTACGCATCTCCGCCATCATAACGTCCGCAGCTTTGCCGCTGTTTTTGTCCCAGCACGCGTTTCTGTACTCGTGTCTGTTTATACTTTTATCCTCAAACAAACGATCAAACATACTAAGCCTCACAATTTGCAAAATTACTGTAATTATTATAGCAAGGCGATACCGTGATTAAAATGCAGAATAACGCATTTTTGTACTTTTCCGAACTGTAATTAGCGAAATAACATTGACAATATTTTGAAGGTGCTTTAAAATGATGTATACAAACATTAACAACCAAGCGACCGCTATTCCGGAGAAGATTATGCAATTTTTCGAAAATGTACTAATTTCCCGCATCAGATGGTGCACAAAGCTCCAGCTGAATGCCCTGCATCTCACACGCTTCAAGCCGCGCAAAAGCCATGCTTTTGTTCTTTTTCTTACGGGAGAGGTGCGTTATACTTATCCGAACAATAACGTAATAATTGCCGAACCCAATTCCTTTTTGTACCTTCCTCAAGGCGTGGAATTTGACTTTCAGCCTCTTAAGCCTTCGTCTTGCCTTGTTGTGAATTTTCACACAGTAAACAAAACCGAGCAGGAAGCCTTCGGAGCGAGCTACAGAAACACAACCAAGATACGCGACTGTATGCTTTCCGCAGTCAATGCATACAAAAACCAGAACGCGGGTTTCCGTGCGGATGTATTTGCCGAGATCTACAAGATCATATCTTTGATACAAAAAAACGAGCTCAACGACTACGTATCTCCCGAACAGCGAAAAAAGCTTCAACCTGCAATAGAGCACATCGAAAAGCATTTTCTTGATACCGATATCAAAATTTCAGAGCTTGTTAAGCTTTGCGGAATAAGCGAAAAATATTTCACCACACTTTTTACCCATTATTACCAAACGGGAGCAAAGCAGTATATAATCCACAAAAAGCTCGAGCACGCACGCGCAATGCTGGAATCGACCGCTTCTTCCGTTACAGAGATATCCGAGGCCTGCGGTTTTTCCTCTGTATACTACTTTTCAAAGCTGTTTAAGCAACGCACGGGAATGACCCCGACGGAATACAGGCGCATAAACATTTACTAAAAAAACAATGGGCACACTCACCGAGTGTGCCCATTGTTTTTATTTAACTTTTCGTTTTCCCGAGATCAGCAGCGCCGCCGCAACAAACAGCACGCCTGCCGCGCATATTGAAACACTAAGGATAATATAACCGTTTCCTCCGCCGACATCTCCAACATCACCGCCGATGGGAGCCTCTGGTGCGTTTTTGTCGACTGTCAGCATAAACACACCGCCAAGACCTTCAAACGCATAATTACCGTGAAGAACCGCCTTAACGGTATAAGTGCCGTCGGATACGGGAAGTCCGTCCGTGAAATCGGTACCGTTTACGGAATAGCTGTAGGATATCTCGCCGCAGCTCTTATCGTAAGATGCACCGCCGAACAGCTTGATATCAAGCTTATCCGCCTCCGCTTTTCTTACGGTATATCCCTCTTCCACGTAAAGGAAATTGCCGTCCCAGTTATCAAAGCCGCCGATCTTTTTATAAACCGGTGTTGCATTGATATCCACCTCAAACGAGGTGCTGAGGGGAGATGGTGAATAATTCTTGCCGACATGGAAGCCGTCGGAATCAAGAGTGTAAGGCTCCATAAAGCAATATCTGTATCCGGTCGTATCCGCTCCGAAATATGCGTGATAGAGCAAGTATTTCGTCTGCCCGTCGGGAGAGGTAACAAGATTGGGACCGCCTACTCCGCAGACCTCGCTGTTTTTCTTGAATATAGACTCTGTCTTCTTTTCCCAGTTGTTAATATCGAACAGATCTCCGCCCTTAAAGCTCATCTGTCCGAGATTGTAGCCGGGAGTCCAATATCCGCTCGAGGCGTAAACAACGAAAAGCTCATTGTTGTCCGTGACCATAGGTGTAAGACCCTCGATTACCGCGGGATACCAAATTCCCTGAGCAGAGCTGTAACCGTAACCCTCACGCTCACGCGGCAGCTCGGGGATAATAAGATCGAGTATCGGTCCTGTAAGCGTCCAAGGATTCTTCATTTCCGCAAGACGGGCTATTTGCATAAAGCCGTCTGTGCCTCTGCCGCGCTGTTCTACCCACAGGCAATATACCTTACCGTTGTAGCGCATCGTAGTCTGACCTGCAGTCCATTCGGCAAAGTTAACGTCCTTGTCTGTTTCGTGAACAAGCCTTGCGGGAATATTCTCCTCTCCCGTCTCGGGATTTACCCACACACCCTGAAGGTCGCTTGTTGCGCTTTTAAGAACATAGCTGCGGCGGTTTTCGCCGTCAACGTATCCGCTGTCGCTTACTGAAGGCTTATAAGTCGTGAAAAGATGATAATATCCTTCGTATTCGGGTCCGAAATCCTCTGCCGAGAAATACTGAAGCTCGGAAGGCCAGATATTTTCGTCCCTGCCCTCAAGCGCCTCAGATACAACGGGGTCCTTTGCGTTCCAAACGCGCTCGGGAGCCGAGTACTGCAGATCGGGAAGATTTGCCGCCTTATAAACGGAAAGCGCCGTTCCCGTTGTATAAACGTAATAATACATACCGTCAATAAGTATTGCTCTTGGGTCTGCAGCTCTGTCTATGGGATTTGTGTAAGTAAGCTTGCCGCTCGCCGCCTTGGAGATATCAAAGCTTTCGCTTACCGTAATGGTAGATGCGGTATCTCCGTTAAAGAGCTCGTCGCCGTCTATATCGGTCAGATGCGCAAAGTCGCCGCCGTTCAGAGCGAGATCAAACTTTCCGTTAACCGTGCAAAGGCGCGAAGTACCGAGAGCGACCTTGCAATAGAAAGTACCGCCGTTGAGGGTAATACCGATAGTGCCTGTAAAGCCCTCTCCCGAAGCCGCCGCGTTGGTACCGAAGGCTCCGGCATAAAGCGTGCCTCCGTTTACCGTCAGGCTTGCGCTTCCCTGCTGGTCGCCTCTGCCTGCCGCAACTATCTGTCCGTGGAATTCTCCGCCGTTTATAACGGTATTGAACTTAACTCCGTTGTGCTTTGCGCGCGCGGTATTTCCGCCCGTAACGGAATTCCATTTACCGCTGTTTACTGTGAGATCGGATCCGTATCCGTCCGTGCCCGCAGAGCCTGCTATAAGATCAACGTACACGGAAACCGAAGGCAGACGCGTACACTCAACGCTCTCTCCTATCACGGCATCATAGCTGTTGAAAATCAATGCGATTCCGTCTGCTGTGGATTCCACGGTAAGCTTTTCAAGTGTTATATCGCAGTTGAACGCGGTGTTTGCGCCTATAACGAGCTTTGCACCTGCGGTCTTTGCATAATCCATGCCGTCGTAGACCGAGGTGAGAACGAACGATCCCTTAGACTTCGGCAATTCCATGGTATCGGAAACGGTAACGGTTCCAACGATAACAACGTATCCGCCGCCGTCGCCGAGTGTTGCAAATGCATCCGCAAGACTACCCGAAGCAAGCGCCGCCGAGCTTCCGTTACCCTTACCGCCGTCGCGCACAAAGATAACACGCTCTACAGTGCCGTTGCCGAAGACAGATTTTAGCTTTTCGACTGTCTTTGAATCTGTTTTTTCGGGATCATACTTTAAAAGCTTTTCGCCGCTTACGGAATTCAGGGATACACCGCCGATAGCTCCGCCGTTGTATCTGAGAACCGAGGTACCGTTTACGCGCGCAAATTCGATATCGGCAACAGAGCCACCGGAAACATCAATGCTTGCCGCATTCACACTGCCGCCGTTGCCGACCGTGATGATCTTTGAGACCTCACCGCCCGTAACCGCCACGGTAACGCTCTCGGTGATACCTGCACCGACGGTCGCACCGTAAAGGGTGTTTATCTTACCGCCCGTAACAGATACGCTTGCACTCTTATAGGTAACGGAGCTGTCTCCGCCGCCGATACCGCAGACCTCGTTAAAGTTACCGCTTTCAATTACTACTTCGCCTTTGGCTCCGTTCTTCAAAGCGGAAGAACGCTTTCCGCCGAACACGTTGAATTCGCCGGAAATATCAAGCTCCTTGCCGAAGGTGACCTTATTGCCGCAAGCGTAAAAATCGCAAACGCCGTCCATTTTGAGGGATTCAAACGTCGTAGCTCCCGAAAGCATGTACGCACCGTTTACGGTAAGCTTGGCGTCATCGGTACCTTTAATAACGATAGCGCCGCTGTGCTCGGGCTCACTGAAGCCCGGAAGCGTATACTCGCCCATAATGATAACGTAACCGCCGCCGTCGGCAATCAATTCCATAGCTTTTTTAAGGCTTCCCGAAGGTGTCTCCGCAGACTTGCCGTCACCGCTTGCACCCGACTTTACGTAAACGGTACCGAACGTGCTTACGTCGGTAAAGAAATAGAAGCGGGAAACCCAGTCCGCGCTGTAGGCAACCGAGTTATACGAAAGCTTTATCTTGCTTCCCGTTGCAAGCTCCTTGATCTTATCGCTTGCGTAAGAATTTGTGATATTGACTACCTTTGCATTATTCAGCACAAGATTCGTATCACCGAGAGTGTTATTGAGCGTTACCGCAGATATGCTGCCGCCGTTAAGCGTGATATCCGCACTTCCGTCAAGACGGCGCGTTCCGTCGCCCGCGGCGCAAAGCTCGCCTATCTGACCGCCGTTTATTTCAATAACCGTGCTGCCCGAATAATGGTTGTAATTCGATGCACCGTAAAGCTGTTCTATCTGTCCGCCGTTTACGGTTATGTATGAGGTGCCGGTAAAGGTGTACGTAGTCATACCCTTAACGTGGGTAAAGCCTATGACCTTCTTGAAGCTTCCGCCGTTTATAGTTACGTGAGAATCAAGATCGGCGGGATATGAGTTCTTATCGGGTGCAAAATAGCCGCCTATCGCGTAAAGGAAGCGTCCGCCGCCCTTAGTATGCTTTGCCGTAAAGCCCTCTCCGAAGGTAAGCTCGTTAAAGCATCCCGCTATATATATGTCGGAAGCATCGGACGTTATAATAACGTCCGCAAATTCGGTTGCACCGCCAAGAAGATATGCGGACTTTTGCGGGAAATGAAGCGCCGCGCCGATGGCGCGGTAGTCCTTTCCGCCGTAAACCGAGGTTATAACGATAGGACGGAAGGAGGCGCGAGCGGTATACCACGGAATTCCATCTACCGTAACCATTCCCTCTCCCATGGTATATTTATCTGTTATAACTATGCTTCCGCCCGAGTATTTAATGTGATCTATTGCCTTCGTAAGCGTTTTGAAGGGTGCATTTTCCGTTCCGTCGTTGGTATCCTTTCCCTTATATGCGCTTACAAAAACAGTCTGAGGCTCTATTATCTCCTCGGGAACGCTTATATCCGAGAGCTTGGCATAAGGAAGGATATCGCTTATATCAAGGCTTTTGTAATCCTTATATGCAAAGTACTCCTTTGCACCCGAAACGCTTTTAGCAAAGCTTTCGGTAAACTCGTCCGAATTATAGCAAACACGCTTGATGCTGAACTGAGAAAGATAGCTTATCTCCTCATTTGCGTAAGCAACGGAGCATTTGCCCGTTATTCTTCCGCCGTCAAGCACTATTGCGGCATTTCCGACAACGTTATTCACGTTAAGGGTACCGACAGTTCCGCCGCCGATAAATACAAGCGCGGAGCCGTTAAGCCTGCGCGAGGAATCTCCGCCCGTATAGAGCTCCCCGATATTTCCGCCCGTCATAATGAATTCAAGGCTTCCGCTGTAGTGATTTACAACAGACGCACCGTAAACTCGGTCGATCTCACCGCCGTTTACCGTTATGTGAGAGGTACCGGAAAAAGTATAAGTTCCCTTGCCCGTATACATGGAAAATCCGATGATTCGCTTAAAAGAACCGCCGTTTACGGTGATATGCGGATCAAGCTTTGCATTCATATTCATATCCTGAGGGGCAAAATAACCGCCTACCGCGTAGAGAAATTTATCGGTTCCGCCGGAATTTACCGAAACAAAACCTCCGCCGAAGGTCAGCTCATTGAAGTTTGCAATGAAATAGACCTCTTCCCCCGCACTTGAAACGGTGATCTTATCAAACACCGTATTACCGCCAAGGGAAAATGCGGTCTTCTGCGCAAAAACAAGCTCAGCACCCGACTGACGCCAGTCCTTGCCGCCGTATACCGACGTCACGGTCACTGTGCCGCCGTGCTTCGGCGCGCTGTACACGGGCACCTCGGATACGTTAACCGTCGGGTCCTTAAATTCATATCTGTCCGTTAAAACGACAGTACCGCCGTCACTTAACTCGCGAAGAGCTCTATCAAGGGTCTTAAACGGTGCACTCTCGCTTCCGACGTTGCTGTCGTTTCCCTTAGATGCACTTACGTATACCGCCCTCTCATCGGCAGCAACGGCAAGCGGGAAAACGGAAAAAGCCATCACCAGCGCCATAAGCAGTGAGAGCACTCTGTTTTTCTTCAAAATCATTTTCGTATCCTTTCCGATAACGGCAACGCCGTCAGACCTTTAGTTTTACAGGTTTTGACGTATGCTTTGCTATAAGCCTTACGTATTCTTCCGATTCAGCGCGGTCGGGAACGCGGAATTCCGTTGCCGAAAGGCCGACACGCACGTATTTGGGGTTGCCCGCGCGATGATAAGGAAGTACCTCAACAGAGCGCACTGCGGTGTTTTCGTCCGCTATTTTACCGACTGCGGCAAAATGCTCTGCCCTGTCATTTACTCCGGGTATAACGGGAATACGCAAAATAACGTTTGCCCCGATAGTTGAAAGAAGCGACAAATTCTTCAGGATCACATAGTTGTCAGCTCCCGTATATTCCCTGTGGCGCTCCGCATCCGTTTCTTTAACGTCGTAGAGAAAGAGATCGGTATACTCCGCCGCACGGAGCAAAACATCGCTGTGGCACATACCGCAGGTCTCTACCGCCGTATTGAGGCCAAGCTCCTTTGCTTGTTTGAGCACTGCAACGGCAAATTCCCCTTGCGCGAGCGGCTCGCCCCCGCTCAGTGTCAGTCCGCCCTCTTCGCGGTAAAAGATCCTATCGTCAAGCACGGGCTTCAGTGCTTCGTCTACAGTAACCTGCTTGCCCGAAATCTCAAGCGCCGAAGGGCAGGCGGCAACGCATTTACCGCAGGCAGTGCATTTTTCTCGGTCTACGGTATGTATCCCGTCTTTTATTATATGATTTTTACACACCTCAGCGCAAGCCCCGCAGCCGATACATTTTTCAAAGGTTATAAGCAGCTCGGGGGAAAAACGCTGTGTTTCTGGATTATGGCACCAACGGCACCTTAGAGGACATCCCTTCAAAAACACGATGGTCCGAATACCCGGACCGTCGTGAATCGAAAAGCGCTGTACTCCAGTGATAATGCCGATAGGCTCTTTATCAGAAGTTGTGAGCATTTCTGTCTATTATCTCCTGCTGCATATACTTGGGCAGCTTGCAGAAGTATGCGGAGAAGCCGCCTACTCTTACAAGCAGATCGGAATACTTTTCCGGATCCTCCTGCGCCGCAAGCAGGGTCTTTGTATCAACGCAGTTAAACTGAAGCTGATATCCGCCTCTTTCAAGGAACACGCGGATATAATCCACCATCCTGTCCTCATTCTCACCGCTCATCTGTCCCTCGGAGAACTTCACGTTTATAGCAACGCCGCCGAGGTACTCCTTATGCGACCACGCGGTGTTGGAAAGAAGCGCCGCGGTAGGGCCGTTTATCTCCCTTCCCTGAACGGGGCTGGAGCCGGAGGAAAGCGGATAACCCGCATGTCTTCCGTCGGGGGATGCGCCCGTCTGCAGACCGAACTTGGAGTGCACAACGTAAGAGAACACACCGGGGATTAGAGACTTTTCGCCTCTGTAATTCGTTATACCCGTGCAGCAGCGGACAAGCATTTCGGAGAATTCCGCCGCTATCTTATCGGTGGATTCCTCATTGGTACCGAAGTGCGGAATTCTGTTTATGATGCGCTGGCGGAGAGGCTCGTTGTCCTTGTAGTCCGCTTTGAGAATATCAAGGAAATCGCGCATAGTGTATTCACCGGAGAAAACAAGCTCGCGCAGTACGCGGATAGAGTCGATAACGCTACCGAAGGCAAGGAAGTTGGGCTCGGTAAAGTTATACTTTGCGCCTCCCTCGTCGATGGAGCGTCCCGTCTCGAGACAGTTATGAACAAGGCAGCATGCACGCATCGTGTCACAGCCTACGCGGGAACGCTCGAGCATACGGCGGTTGAGCATAAGGTTCTGCTCAAAAATGTTCTTGCGGACGTGAGCTTCAAATCTCTTTAAGAACGCTTCCTCAGTTTCCCCCTCGGGGGAGCTTTCCATCGTATCGAGGAAATACTGCATCAAGTTGTGATAAGGAGCAACAACGTAACAGCCAGAAGCACCGCAGGGCGTTACCTCCGCGCAACCGGTATTACAGTAGTCTCTTGCATCCTCGATATCAACGCCGTATGAAAGGAAGGACTCGATAATAAGGTCGTCATTGAATATCGCGGGCTGTGCAAGTCCCGCCGCATTTGTCTGTATTGCACGGCGCAGAAGCTTTTCGGAGGTCTCCTTGCAAACGGAAAGCGTGACCTTACCGTTCGCGCTGTGCGCAAATCTGATAGCATCGAGACAAACGTAGGTAACTTCGTTTTCAACGAGATTGCCCTCTCTGTCTCTGCCGCCCAGCATTGCATCAAATGCTACGTTGGGAAGAATGTAAGCCTCGGGCAAAAGCATAAAGCACGAATAAAGCTCAACAGCCTTCTCGTAAGTAATGCGGCCTGCCTCAAGGTCTGCTTTATAGAGCGGATAAAGATATCTGTCAACTCTGCCGAAATAGTAAAGCTCCCACAGGCTGAAAATATAGAAATGAATAGTCTGAAGTCCCTGATGGAAGGTCTGCGCGGGAAATTCGGGAACGACCTTAAGGTTTTCCGCAATGGTGTTGAGCTCCTCGCGGCGGACAGGGTCCTCGGTCTTTTCCGCAAGCTCGGCAACGTATGCCTGATAACGGTGCGCAAGGTCGAGAAGCGCCTTCAGCTCTTCCTCGCATCCATCGTAGAATTCATCCTTGGAGAGATTTTCGGGAACGTTCATATCAAGCGCAGCACGGCGCTCTCTTACTTCCTTGAGAAGTCCGGAAACACCGACCTTGACAAGCTTTTCAAAATCGAGCGCCATATGTCCCGAGGTAAGCCGTCCCGTGTCGGGCGCCGCCTTCATTATCTTTTCAAGCTCTTGATACTCTGCCGTCTCCTCGGGAGTAAGGGGAGAGTGGTCGGGAAGACCGACGATAAGCTCCCCGTCGTTAACAACGGGCGCCATATTGTAAAGTATATCCGCCTCCGCATAGGCACGGCGCAGACGGCTTGTGTATGCACCTCTCTCGTTTTTAACGTAGGAGCGCATATAATTCAGCATCTGTCTGCGTACTCGGTGATAACCGAGCCACTTTTTAAAGACGTCCGTTTGATGATAGGTGTTACGAAGCATATCCGTGCGTGCAATAATGGCAGCCTCTGCTTCTTTTCTGATAGTCATAATAATTCACCGTGCACGGTAAACGTGCTCCTTTCGGTTTTTTCGGTACTTTCGCACCCTACGGTTTCAGTATATCCGAGAGGGGAGGCCTTGTAAATGTACTCTTTTCGCGCTTTTGTTGTTTTCCGAACAAAACTTCAGTTTTTTATTTCGTCGGTATTGCTTTTTGATCTGCGTTTTGATTTAATAATCAACGTTAAACAGCCTATATGTTTTACAATAAATAATCGGAAAGGCAAACGCTATGAATTACATCCTCCTTGCACTCGCAGTACTGCTTGCAGTAGCAAACAGCGCCTTTTTACACAAGTTTTCAAACCGCGGGCTTGACAACGCGGGAGACGTTTTTCTGTTCAACGGAGACTCTCAGCTTGTATGGAGTATTCTGTTGTTACTGTTTTGTACTTTTACGAACACTCTGCGTTTTGATACATCCACCGTTCTTTATGCCGCGGTGTACGCTTTTTTACTTTGCGCGGTGCAAATATTCAAACAGCTTGCCTACGCGTGCGGGCCCGTTGCCATTACAACGCTCGTGGGAGCCTGCGCTTTTCTGATAACCACCGCATACACCGTGCTCTTTGAAAATGACACGGTAAGCGTGCCTTACCTTTGCGGCATTGCTGTCCTTCTGGTGTCTCTCTTTTTATGCATCGACCTCTCCCCAAAGAAGGAAAACTCTATGAAGATATCGGCAAAATGGGTCTTGTGGAGCTCGCTTATGCTGTTATCGGGCGGCTGTCTCGGTATTTTTTACAGAGTTTTCGGCGCTTCTTCGGTATCACACAATATGAACTCAATGATGCTTTTTGCCGCCGCGCTTTCATCTGTTTTGCTGACTGTGCTTTCTTTTTCCACCAATGCCGCGCGAAGAATGCCGACGCCAAAGATCGGATCCACAGCATTTAAATACTTGATCTTAAGCGGAATTACAAGCTGTATTTACATAAGGTTGAATCTTTCTCTTGCAAATCTTTTGCCGGGAACAGTATTCTTTCCGGTCAGCAACGGAAGTATATTGCTTCTTTCCACACTTGTCGGCATACTGTTTTTCTCGGAAAAGCCCTCAAAAAAACAGCTTATCGGAATTATCACGGGACTCGCATCTATTGCTTACATCGGGTTTGTTCGATAATATCACATAATACAAAAAGAGAACGGTACAACCGTTCTCTTTTTTATTACTTATAGAGTGCGTTATATATCTTTAAGAACTTTTCATCGCGGTTTTTGAGCGTTTCAACGTCCTTGCCGTCCGAATAATCGTAAAAGCCTTTTCCCGTCTTTACGCCGTAATTTCCCGCCTTATAGAGCTCGTCCATAAGCGGCTGGACCTCGGGAGTTGCGCAAAGCTCGCGGTTGAGATACGAAGCGATATGGTGGAAGGTATCTATACCGCCGAGGTCAACGACCTCAAAGGGACCGATCGCGGCATAACGGAAGCCAAGACCGTATTTTACCGTGTTGTCAACGTCCTCGGGCGTAGCAATGCCCTGCTCCACAAGGGATATGCACTCCCTGATAACTGCAAGCTGTATGCGGTTAAAGATAAAACCGGGAACGTCCTTTTTGCATACGGCAGTCTTCTTGCCGACCTTGTGCGCAAGCTCCGTTACCGCCTCGGTGCTTGCATCATCTGTCGCCGTTCCGCGGATTATCTCAATAAACGGAATAAGATGCGCGGGGTTTACCCAATGCATACCGAGAAAACGGTGCTTGCCCTCTATATCCTTTGCAATACTGTCGATAGGCAGTCCGGAGGTGTTGGTCGTCAAAATACATTCGGGGCTCACGATGCGCGAAAGCCTTGCCCAGAAATCCTGCTTTATCTCAAGATTCTCTATTATGCTTTCTATTATTATATCTCTGTCTGCAAGAGAAGTAAGCTCGTTTGAATAACGCAAAGCGGAAAGCACGCGTTTTTCTTCAGCCGCGCTCTGCTCGCCCGCCTCCGTCTGCGTGCGCTGATTTACCTCAATAAGCCGTCTTCCCTTCTCAAGCGCGCTTTCGTAAGCGTCGTATATCACAACGTCATAGCCCTGCTTTGCAAATATCTGCGACATGCTTGCGCCCATAATACCCGCGCCCGCAATGCCTATTTTTCTCAACTCCATACAAACCTCCAAAAGCAGATTTTTCTTCAGTATAAAGCCAAAGCCGCGGCTTTGTAAATGTTCAAAACCGCGGCTTTGTACTTTTCCGCAATTAAATGGATGATAGCCCCCCTGCGTTCGGAAAACAAAAAAGGGGCCTTGCTAAAAAGCAAGGTCCCGAAAAAACTTTTATACACTACAGAGAATTAGCTTTTTGCTGTAACAAATGCAATTATTCCCACTCAATCGTTCCGGTAGGCTTGGGAGTGAGGTCGTAGAGGACGCGGTTGATGCCGTCGACCTCGGTTGTGATGCGGGCGGTGATCTTGTGGAGGACTGCGTAGGGGATCTCCTCGATGGTTGCGGTCATCGCGTCGGAGGTGTTTACGGCGCGGATGATCGCGGGCCAGCCCTCGTAGCGGCTGTCGTCCTTTACGCCGACGCTCTTGATATCGGGGATGGCAACGAAGTACTGCCATACCTTTTCTGCAAGGCCTGCGTTATCGAACTCCTCGCGGAGAATTGCATCAGCCTCGCGGAGTGCGTGGAGACGGTCGCGGGTGATAGCGCCGAGGCATCTTACGCCA
>JAZQFL010000108.1:0-9813 GCA_045539485.1 Eubacteriales bacterium | reverse complement strand
ATTTTTCAAGCGTACAGCATTTTTCCGCTACCTTCAAGCGTTATACGGGTATGACGCCCGACACTTACCGCCGCAGCTGCGGTTAAGTATTGCCGGAGTGGCAAGAAGGTAATATGAACGATAACAATAACCGAGACCGCGCGTTCACCGAACACGAAGGCAAGGTGCGCCGCGGTGCAAAAAGTTTAAATAACGGAAAACTGTCCGGAAGCTACTCAACGGAAAAGAGAGCGTCCGGCGCTTTTCTATACCTTATGCCCCTTAATGTACTTTGTCTTATCATTGCGGCGCTGGCCGTTATCGGGGTATCCTCTCTTGCAAGGAACGCTCAGGCGGCACTGCCCGATTCGCCAAAAGCTACGGACAGCGTGACTACCGATGAGGCGACCGTTCCCGTTGTTGCCGATCCCGTTACCGAGCCTGTGGATACGGACAGCGTTATAGTGATCCCCGGTGTCACCGATCAGCCTGTAACACAGCCGCCCGTAACTCAGCCTCCCCAAACCGAGCCGCCTGTTACGGAAGCTCCGAAGCCTACGGGATTCCCCTACACTCTGCATCCCGATTACGATATCTATTCCAAGCTGCTTGGCAACAGCATATATTCCGAGCACGCCATTATAGTAGATATTGAAAAAAACCGAGTCGTCGCTTCCCGCAATTCGGGTGTTAAGATGTACCCTGCGTCTATGACAAAGGTTATGACACTTTACGTGGCGGTCACAAATATCCCGAAAGAGGATCTGTATTCAAAGACGTTTAAGATGTCCCGCGAGCTTTCGGATTATCTTTACAGAGAGAACGCAACCGTTGCTTACTTTGCCGTGAACGAGGAAGTGCTTCTTATAGACTGCCTCTACGGCGCCATTCTCCCCTCAGGTGCCGATGCCTGCATCGCGCTTGCAACTCATCTTGCAGGCGGTGAGGAGGGCTTTGCCGAAATGATGAACGATACGGCAAAAAAACTCGGGCTTACGGGTACTCATTTTACCAACAGCACGGGACTGCATGACCCCGACCATTATACCACCGCATACGATATGGCAGTCATTATGAATGCGGCAATGCAAAACGAGTTGTGCCGAGAGGTGCTTTCAACAGCAAAGTACACCTCGCACTCCACTCCCCAAAATCCCAACGGAATAACGTGGTTCAGCACCGCGCTTTCGCGTCTTTCGCCCTATAACAAATCCTATATGACATTTGTTGCGGGTAAAACGGGATATACGCCCGAGGCGCGCCAGTGCCTTGTCTCCGTTTGCCGTACGGCAGACGGCAAGGAATACATAATGGTAACTGGCTACGCCAACCACAAGGATGAAGCGGTCGATGATGCCGTTGATGCGATCTACCGCCACTGCGTTAAGTAAAGGAAGTAAGCGATGAAGATCTTGTTTGCGGTCTTGGGCATTGCGTGTGCCTTTGTTGCTTTGTGTGCCATAATTACACTTATCTGCTTCTTTAAATGCTTTTATATGCCTCCGCGCAAGCCGATAGGCGAGGACGAGTATCCCATTCCTCCCGGCAAGATATACGAGCCGTTTCGCGAGAGAATGATAAAGTGGATGAAGGAGATGCGCACAACTCCGTATGAGGACGTGTGGATAACCTCCTTTGACGGACTGAAGCTTCACGCAAGATATTACAAATGCCGCGAGAATGCGCCCACGGAAATTATGTTCCACGGCTACCGCGGCAGTGCGGAGCGCGACCTTTGCGGCGGGCTTGCACGATGCTTTCTTATCGGCAGGAACGTTATTATCGTCGATCAGCGTTGTTCGGGTAAAAGCGAGGGAAGCGTCATTACGTTCGGTATAAACGAGCATAAGGACTGCCTCGCGTGGATAGATTACGCTGTAAAGCGTCTCGGGGATGATTGCCCCATTATCCTTTCGGGTGTTTCCATGGGGGCTGCAACCGTTATGATGGCATCGGGCTATGAGCTCCCGAAAAACGTTGTACACACCATTGCCGATTGCGGCTACACAAGCCCTAAGGAGATAATCAAAAAGGTCATCCGCGACATGCATCTGCCCGCGGATATACTGTATCCCTTTGTAAAGCTTGCGGCAAAGCGGCTCGGACATTTTGATCTTGAAGAATTTTCTCCCATTGAAGCAATGAAAAAAAGCACCGTGCCCGTTATCTTCTACCACGGCGATACGGATGATTTCGTTCCGTGGGAGATGACAAAGGAATTACACGAGGCTTGCACATCAAAAAAACGTTTTATAACGATAGAGGGCGCAGGCCACGGCCTCGCATTCCCCCAAAATAAAGAGCAGTATCTCACCACGCTTCAGGAATTTTACTCTGAGCTTGAGGGTAATTAAATTTAGCCTTCTCCAGCGGGAGAAGGCCAAGGTTGCGCTTGTATACAAATGAAGAAGCCTTACAAACCAATGCAGGTGTTGTAAGGCTTTTTTATTTGTTCGGTGTGTAGGCATAGGGACTTCTTGCCCACTTTTTTACTTCCTTTGCGATATCGTAATCTCTGAAAGTAAAAATTAAGGTCTTTGAGGACCTCGTTTTTATCCTCAATGGATAACGTGCGCCGCCTTTTCCGATTAAACACTCGCCGATGGAGGCATTAACTATTTCCTTGCGGTAAACGGCGTATTTGCCCATGCGCAGGAGCCAGTTATCCGTGCAAACTATCCATTCATCTAAAAATTCAAATGTGCGGCAGTTGTTCATATCAAAGATTACACCGTATTTGCGTTCGCTTTCGTTTATCATTTTTGCAAAACGCGTGATCCTTACGGCATAATATACGGCGATACCAAGTACCGCAGCGGCACTAAGGACAGCCAAGTGAACATACAGCGGATCGTTTTCCGAATATGCCATGTACATAAAAACTGCAGAAATAGAAGCAAACGTAAGAAAAAGCGGCAACGCGCGGAGCAGTATGTATTTTAAGATGCACTTTGTTTTATCCGTCATTCAGGTCACCTTCCGCCGTTTTACGGCACGTATTCAAAAAGCTCAAACAGCCGTGCTGTTTGTTCCTCGTTCAGAGAGAAATAGTCTGCTGTCCGTTCCAGTCGGTGGATTCCGTCAAAGCTTACCGCATCTTTCGGTACTGTGGTTTTGAGCTCCTCGAGCTTGCCAAGCCAGACGTCTGCATTCTTATGACCGCCGAAATCAACATACTCAAAGGTAAATGATCTTCCGTCAGACATATATATTACGGCATTTAAGTCATAACGATTATTTTTTCCGCCGTAGCATGCAATGAATTCTACCGCGCGGTAGTCGCTTTCGGTGTACATCGTTTCGCTTTTGCGGTTGAGTATATCATACACCGTTATACTGTTATCCTCGTGCAGTACGGTTCTGCCGAATAAGCTTAAAGGGAACAGTAAAAGCGTTATGGCGAATATAAATATCCATAGTCCGAGCAGGGCTTTTTTTATATCCTTTTCGCGTTTGTTCAACCTATTCCGTTTACTTTGCGGTCCGAAAAGCGGAAAACAGTCCTCTGACCACGGATGTTCGCCGTAGCGAATGTTTTTGTTGCCGAATATGGGAAGCTTCTTCCCGCGGGTGGCAAAATACAGCAAAAATGCGCTAAGCAGCAGATCAACAAGCAGAGGGAGAGCAAGAAACTCACAGCCGTTGTTTCTGTATGCAATAACGGTGCTGTCCTTGAATGCTGCAGCGTCCCGTATTACGGCGGTTATTACAACAAGAAAGAATAACAACACCGCCCAAAGCACAAACACAGCGGTGTATATCGCCTTATCAAGCGCTGAAAGCGGCGGTCTGCGGTTGGCTTTTTGTTTGTTTTTCTTCATTATTTCTTTCTCGATCTTTCAAGATGCATCTGATATATTGCCTCGGTGGCAAAGCCCATTTTTGTGACCACGTTCTGCTTTTTTGGGTAGCAGTAGAAGGAGTCGTTTTCCGTGGAGATATCAACGCAGTCGTATGGGTCGATATAGCAGTAATCGTATTCTATGTGCAAGCTGTTTGTCTGCAGGGGTTTTCTTTCTATGCGGTAGTCGGCGTTGCGGTAATTACCCTCAAGCACAAAGCCGTTTTCGGGGTCATGCGTGAGTTTACCGTACCCGATCTTTTCAAAGCGCCAGCAACGGGGCAGGGAGTAAACGTACACCTCGTCCTCAAACGAGTATGTGCCTTCCTCAACCTGCTTAATGACGTTGCTTCTTTCCCACTCAAACCAGTCCGGAACGTGGGAAAACTCCGTTTCGCCCTCGAGTGCGGAAAGAGTTCCGTCCTCGTTGAGGTTCCAGCGCTTGCCGCATTCGGTGCAGAATATCTCCGTGCCCTTGGAATCCATTTTCGATTCCGTCAGGCAGTGCGGGCACTGATAGAGTATCTTGTGCATGCCCTCTGCGCGGGAAGGCTCGGTAATAAGAATGCCGTTTTCTTTCTGATAGCGGTATTCATCGTAGTACATGGACTTTTTGATGACTTCGTTTATCTCGTCTGCCGTCATTTCCGCGATCTGCTGGGCGGTAAGCACCTGTGTCATTGTGGTGTAAAGCGGAACCTTTCTCTTCTTGCGGAAGTTCCAGAAGGGGGTGTGCAGGTGGTTTCCGTGGTGAACTACGATAACAAGCGGAACCTTGTTCATCTTTACAAGCTTGCCGACGGAATCGGGGATATAGGAAAGCGTTCCGCAGGGGGAGTAACGCGCCTCGGGATACATACAAAGGATATCTCCGCGCCTGAGTACCTTGCCGATAGAACGCACGAGGTGCAGGTCGGTGGTGAACTTGCGGGTACAGATAGCGCCTATCCATTCAAGCAGCCACGGGCGGCGGTAGTAGCCGTCTATATTTACCACGTTGTTAACGCGGTGCGGGTGCGTGCCGAGTGCGGTAAGCTCAAAATCCACAAAATACTGGTGGTTGCTGAGTATCATATACGGGGGCTTCAGACCCTCCATATTTATCTTTTCAACCTTGTATTTTTTGCCGATGAGCATTATCTTTGAAAGCAGGGTAATAAGATAGGTAAGGTAAATGGGCTGGCGTATGGGGTACTTGGCTGTCTTGTACTTTTTGGGGTTTTTGTAATTCGGCTCCATAGTAGCTCCTTTTGTGTTATTGTACGTAAGCCTTCTCCTTGAGGAGAAGGTGGCGCGGAACGCGACGGATGAGGTGGATTAACGCGGAGTGTAAGAATTTTGTGGAACACCTCATCACCCGCGTTGCGGGAGCTTGTCTCCCTGCGGGTCGGTCCTTTCTCGGCTCTTGATGTCCCCCGGACATCAATTCACCTCCTCGAAACCCTCGAGGGGAAGCCTTTTGTAAATCAATAATAACTTGCCCTCATACACCGTCGGCAAAGCTCCTCCGTGCATTTGCGCGAGGAAAAGCCCTCGTAAAGGTTTTTCGCTCTGTCGCTTGCAAGTATATTTTCAAGTGTGTCATCAAAAAGATTTCCGAGGGCAAGGTCGCCGTTATGGTCAAGACAGCAGGGAACAACGGTTCCGTCCACAAGCACCGCAACCTGATTGCGCAGTGCGTAGCAAAAGCCCTCCTCCTGCTGAATTTTGCCGTTCAGATCGGGCCAATCGAACTTATCTCCCCATTCAAGGAACACGTGGCTTTTTAGCTTTGCGCCCGTGCGGATGTCAAGCCACGGCTTCGGGAAGTGTTCTTCAAGCATCTTCAGTATCTGTCCGTTTTTTTCGTTTAGCGCGCCTTCTGCTCTGCCGTCAAGATTCCAAAGTCGGAGAATGACGAAAATGTCTTTATCCGACGCTTTCTTAGCAAACTCAAGACAGCCGTTTATATAGTCTTCAAACGACATACCGGGGGGATTCGCCTCAAAAGCGTGCAGGGAAATGCTCACCTTGTGCGGCTTTGCGGCAATTATCTCGTCACCGCGCCTCGGGAGCAGAGTGCCGTTTGTAGTGATAATGGACTTGAAGCCCATTTCGGTTGCTATGTTTATAAAGCGCGGCAAAAGCGGGTGCGCCGTCGGCTCGCCCATAAGGTGGTATAAAAGGAACTCCGCCCACGGATGCAGCTTTGCGGCAAGCGCGGTAAATTCCGCCTCCGTCATCGTGCGGGGCGCTCTCGAGGTGCCCGCGCAAAACGAACAGCGCAGGTTACAGCAATTGGTTATTTCAAGATAAGCCTTGCGGTGGATCGACATAATGCTTCCTTAACAGTTTAGTAGACCTTATTTTATCATATCCCTCGAAAAAAGTAAAGGTTTAACTGCTGATGGAGATTTTGCGTAATTGTTTAATGCTTGTAGGGCGGGGGTTTATCTCCCGCCGTTGTATCGTTATATTCTCGTTGGTTGCCCGGCGGCAGCAAGCCACCGCCCTACATTCGTGCTCGTGTTCGAATCTTTTCCAAACCGCCAACGAAAAAAGCACACCCGAAGGTGTGCTTTCCGTTGGCGGAGAAGGAGAGATTCGAACTCTCGCGCCGGTTACCCGACCTACGCCCTTAGCAGGGGCGCCTCTTCGACCTGCTTGAGTACTTCTCCATACCCTGCTGATCGGTCGATGTCGTGTCAGCCTTATGATTATACAACAGCCGTTAGTTTTTGTCAAGTGTATTTTTAAAAAATATAGATATACATAGGCATATTAGATGTGCGTAGCATAAACTCAAAAGCACAAACAAACTAATCTTGACAAAACTCATGTTAACCCGTATAATAAATTAGGCATCTATGCTGATATTTTTGATTTGGAGGTCGTTATGACAAGACAGCAGCTTAAATCCATGGCAAAAGAGCAGATAAAGGGCAAGATAGGTATTCTGTTCATTATTTCTCTTATCATCTTCGCTATTTCTTTTGCGGCAAGCATGCTTTGCTCGCTTATTCCCGTTGTCGGCTCCCTTATTCCCAGTGTTATCATAGCTCCCGCGTTTGCACTTTCCACCATCCGTGTTTATCTGAATCTTGCGAAGGGAAAGACCCCGGAGGCAAAGGATGCATTCTCCGGATTTGACGATTTCTGGAGCGCTTTCAAGGCAAATCTCCTTGTTGCTATCTATACCTTCCTTTGGAGCCTTCTGTTCATTATTCCCGGTATCATTAAAGGCTTTTCCTACTCTCAGACATTATACATAGTTGCCGAAAACCCCGGCATCAGCGCACGTGAGGCTATCCGCCGCTCCAAGGAGATGATGGACGGACACAAGATGGACTATTTCGTTCTTTATCTCTCCTTCATCGGTTGGGAATTTCTTGCAGCTTTCACCTTTGGAATTCTTTTGGTTTGGCTTATTCCGTATATGAATGCCGCTTTCATTAACTTCTACAACGACATCAAGCCCGCTCCCGTAACTGTTGAGACCGAAGAGCCTGCAGCAGAAGAGCCTGCAAACGGAGAGCAGGTTACCGAGTAATTAAATATTAAAATCACAGAACGTCCGCGGGGAATCCCTCGGACGTTCTTTTATAGAACAATACAAATCTTGACAAAGGCCCTATTCTTTCATATAATAAGTTTAGTGTTTACATTGATATCATTAATTGGAGGTCGTTATGACAAGACAGCAGCTCAAATCCATGGCAAAAGAGCAAATAAGGGGCAAGGTGTTGGGCACACTGTTCCGCATTGCCCTTATCATATATCTTGTTACCTTTGCGGCGGAATTTGTTTGCGCGCTGGTTCATCCCGCTCTCGGTACGGTCGTCGGCTTGCTTCTTGCCCCCGCTTTTACGGTTTCCAATGCTCGTATTTATCTGAATCTCGCGGCAGGGAAGTACCCCAAAACAAAGGACGGATTTTCCGGCTTTGCCGATTACCTCAGCGCATTCAAAACGTATTTCCTTGTTGTACTCTATACCTTCCTTTGGAGCCTTCTGTTCATTGTTCCGGGTATCATAAAGGCCATCTCCTATTCTCAGGCAATGTATATAATTGCGGAGAATCCCGAGATCGGTGCACGCGAGGCTATCCGCCGCTCCGAGAAAATGATGAACGGGCACAAAATGGAATATTTCGTGCTTTCGCTCTCCTTCATCGGCTGGGCAATTCTTGCCCCCTTCACGCTCGGGATCCTTTACATTTGGCTTATCCCTTATATGACTGCATCCTGTGCTAATTTCTATAATAATATCAAGCCTGCCGAAGAGACTGTTGCAGAGTTATAAACGACGTTGGAAGTATTATGCCTGTTTCTGTATTTGAAATTGAATCCGCGCAGGGACTTGCGGTATTATATAATGATAGCTGTGTTTTCGTTACGCACACCGAAGAGGGAACACCGCGGAAGAAAACCGTGTTTTTGAGCGGTGTAATAAGCGTTGAGCTTTGCGAGTGCGAGCTTGTTATAGGCACAGCTTGCGGTGCATTTGATTTTTCTTTTGACAGCGATTTTGATGCATCGCGCTTTGAGGAGAAGCTGATTTCCCGTATTTCGGAGATAAAAAACGGTGCAAATGCCGAGATAAAGAGCGCTGAGGATAAAATGCGCATCGGCGAGGATGAATTTGCCGCCGCACTTTTCGGAGACGAAATTTATGAGGCGCCCGTAAGCCGCGCGGAAAGCCCCGCTGATTTCCTTTCGCGTCTCAATGATGCGGATGTGGACGAGATAATATCCGTTTTGCAGGGCGAAAGGGATAAATATACCGACGAGGAGCTTGAACGCATCGAAGCTGTGCTTGTTATGAAAACGGAGATGTAGGGCGCTTGCGCGCAAGCGCGCAGTTATGATTGCCCATAGGGCAAGTTATGAGTTATAAGTTATGAGATGCTTCGCATCGTTTGAAGAATGAATAGCGGAGGGCAATCATATCATAACGTTCCGCTGTGCGGAACTCATAACTCTAAACGGACCGGCCTCCGGACGGGCCGCAAAAACGATAGAGAAACGGGATGTAAAGAAACGCGAGTTTCTTTACATCCCCTTATCTTTTGTTGCACAAATATCGGTTATAATTGCACTTTATTGTTATTTTTCTGTATTTCATATTTATTTTGTTCCATGAAGTGTTGACAAAACATTAATAGAAGTCGTACAATAGCACATATAGGTGGAAAAGTACAAATTTCACATTTTGAACAAAAATTCCGGAGGAAATTATGAAAAAACTGTTATCAGTTCTTCTTGCCGCACTGATGATCTTCAGTGTGTTCCCCCTTGTGTTGCCGCAGACTATAACGGCGGCAGATCCCGTTGCGGAGAATACTGCGTATCTTCTTCAAAGCAGCACAAATGAAAATCCTTGTGTTGTCGAAGCCGGTTCCTCGGGGGTGCCTGAGGATGTGGCTTTCAATGATTTCGCTGCTGCTTATAATGCTTTGGTTGAAGCAGGCGGCGGTACGCTTGAAATTGTAGAAACATTTACTTTTTCTGAATCCATTTCATCTTTAGCCCCTCACGCACAGACTATTACAATCGTCGGCTCAACTAATGATGTTGTGTTTAAATATACGGGAAGTGACACAACGGCTTTCATCAAATTCGGCGGATCAGTTGTAATAGATAATTTAAGTTTTGAGACAGAGATAACGTTCTACCTTCTCGCTAATTTCAACCCCCTTACTATTGGAGAAAACGTTGCTTGTAACAAGCGCTCAATAGTAATTGCGGGTGGTACTTTCTTTAATGAAGATAACGCTCTTGATGGAGTTCACTGCAATTCTGACGTAACCGTTAAGAGCGGAACATGGCGCACTATCGCCGGCGGTTGTATAGCTACAGATGCTACAAATCCTATTACCGAAACTACAGGTGATGCAACTGTAAAAACTTATATAAATTCAAGCGGAACTTTTAAAATATCCATTGAGGGTGGAGACATCGGTGCGATTATTGGCGGCCACTGGGCAACTAGCGTAAATACCTATTATCTTCAGGG
>JAZQFL010000107.1:0-24180 GCA_045539485.1 Eubacteriales bacterium | reverse complement strand
GACCCCACTTATTCCGTCGCTTAGCAGTCCGTCGCTTCCGCCGGGCTTATCGGTGCCGGGCATATCGCTCACGTTGCCGGGTGTGGTGGTATCGGAAAGACCGGGCACACCGGGGATAACGGAATCATCCGTACCGCCGATAACAGCATCCGCCTTATCGGTGGACTGAGAAACTCCGTTTGTGGGAGTGCCTGCCATATCGGAAGTATCCGAATTGCCGTCCATACGGTTGCCGCCGCACGAACAGAACACAAACAGCGCTGCACACAGTACAAAAGGGGCTAACAGATATTTGGATTTCATTTTACGGCCTCCTTTGAGACATCGAAAACCAAAGTCGCCGTACGAGATACGGCGCAACTCTATTATGCCCTTATTTTTGTTTTTTAAACTTTTATTTTATTTTATTCACAGCGGTTACAACGAAATCGCCTATCTTAGCAACAGCATCCTTGATAAAGTCGGTATCTATCTCCGCTTTGGTACGCAGGGTAACGGTCTTTGCCGCTACGTCAGCCTCTGCTTCTACGCCCTCAAGCTTGTTAAGTACGGCAACTATTCTGCCCGAGCAATGCTCGCACTTCATACCGTCAACGTTAAGTACGTACTCGTGGGGAAACTCTGCCCCCTCGTTCGTCTTCTTTGAAAATACATTTTTCAGCTTGTCTGCAAATCCTGCCATTTTAATTTCTCCTTTATTATAAATATTAAACCGGTACCATGGGAAGATCAAATCCCGTGTCATCGGATGTATCCGTGGTATCTGAGGAGGGCTCGTCCGTAACAGAAGGCGCCTCGGTAGTAACGGAGGCTTCGGTAGTGACGGGGGAATCTGTTGCGGGTGCATCGGTAACGGTATTACCGTCTCCGCAGGCGGCAAGAGCTGCCATAACGGAAAGCACCGCAAGCACTGATAATATCTTTTTCATAAACTTCCTCCTAAATAACGGCGGATGCGTGCCGTACAGCGTGGCAATTAATATTCACCGCAAGAGGCAAACCCGCTATATGGGTGGGATAATACTCACATTTTACGGCAAGGGCGGTAATATCTCCGCCAAAGCCCGCGGCACCGATGCCGATAGCATTAACCACATCAAGGAGCTTTTTCTCAAGCGCGGCATAGCGCGCATCGGGGTGGCTGTCCCCTATCGGGCGGGTGAGGGCACGCTTTGCAAGAATAGCGGAATATTCAAAATCGCCGCCTATGCCGACACCCACAAATATAGGCGGGCAAGGGTTCGAGCCTGCCTTTTTTACCGTTTCCGTTACAAAGGCGATAACGTCATCCTCGCCGGCCGAGGGATTGAGCATCTTTACCGCGCTCATATTCTCGCTTCCGAAGCCCTTCGGCGCGCAGGTAATTGTCAGCTTATCTCCCGGAACTGTGCGTATGTGCAGTATTGCGGGAGTATTGTCATTTGTGTTCTTGCGGTCGTAAAGCGGATCGCTTACAACGGAGAGGCGCATATACCCCTCGGTATATCCCTTGCGCACACCCGCATTTACCGCATCCTCGAGCGTTGCACCTTCTATATGCACGTCGCATCCCACATCCGCAAAAACGATGGCCATGCCCGTATCCTGACACACGGGCACTCCCACCTCTGCGGCAAGATCTATATTTTCCGCAAGGCGGCAAAGTGCCGCTTTGCATCTTTCTCCCCCTTCCCGTTCGGCGGCGCACAGAAGTGCCTCCTTCACCTCGGGCTCGGGGTAATAATTCGCTTTTTTAAACAGCTCTGCAACCGTTTCGGTCACAAGCTCTGCATTTACTATTCTCATATACGTCAATCTGCCAAGTCGTTATAAAATACTATCTCGTGCGGCATGCAAAGACCAAGCTTTTCACGCGCAACGCGGATTATGTACTCAAGGTCAACAGGCGCGTTCATATCCTCATTCAGCTCTTCTATTACAGCCATATTGCCGTCATAGCTTTCTTTGAGCCTTTCAATTTCGTTGAGCAGCTCGTTTCTTTTAAGCTGAAGGCGCATAACGGTAAAGATACCCACCACCGCAAAAAACACGGCAAGCACCTTAATTATCAGCGCTGTTCCTTTCTGTTTGCTTTTCATTTTACCTCCCGTGCCCTTGCCTTAAACCGCAAAGACCGCTAAGTAACCTTTTTTCCGTTCTTTTTGTATAAACGCGCAGACAGTAAAGCCTGATCGCGCGCATAATATGCCCCGCCGTGTATCTCCACGCCGGCAGGATAAGCTTTCTCACAGGGAGCATCACAAAAAACAGCAAATACTCAAAAAGAATTCCCAAAGCAAGCTTCAAAATGCCGAAAATACGGATGATAGCCGCGCCTACTGTAAAGTGACAGCACATAAAGCCAACAACGGCTACAACCACCGCAGAGTACCGAACCTTGCCTCCGTAATTAAAAAACACGCACAGGAGACAAAACGCCGCAACCGCAAAAAACAGCACGTCGCCGCAGAAAACAAGCACGTCAAGCGTGCGTGTCTTTAAGCGGGAGCGCGTTTTTTTCTTTCTTTCGGGCAGCAGCGGAATGCGCATATTCTCTCTTTCGGGCAGTTTAAGTCCGCTGTAGGATATGCCCGCAGACATACGCGTCATCCTTATTATATCATAGAACACCGAAAGCACGCATCCGCACACAAAAGACGCAACAAACAGCGCCAGCTGTTCGCTTATTCTTACGTGCATCAGCGTTTTCCAATGGCAAAAAGCCCGCGTTTTTCGGACTTTTGCTTCTTTTCAGAATACCAGAAGCCGCCTATCTTCCCCGAAACACTTACCCTTCCCTCGGCAAGAGAAAGATCTTTTACGGTAAGCGAGCTTCCCTCAATATCAAGCAGTCCGCAGACCGTATCGAGGCACACACAGCTTTCGTCAAATGCCGTAACGTCCGTTACACCGCTTATAACGAGCCTCTCTCTGTTTTCAAGAAGCACGCTGTGCTCAGTTATTTTGTTCTCTTCTTTTTGTCCGGAAGCGTGATTTACGTTCATAACTTTCCGCCTTCAAGCATTTTGTAAATCTTATGCCGAAGGAAGGAAAAAAATTACTGGTCTATTACCTCGTACATAGTGCCCGCGTCTGCCTTTTTGGTGCTGTCCTTTATTTCGGTGACACGCACCCTGAGCGTTCTGCCGCCAAAGGCTATCTCGATTATATCTCCGGGCTTTACGTCATATGAGGGCTTTACCACCCTGCCGTTTACGGAAACGTGCTCCGCACCGCAGGCATCGTTTGCAACAGTTCTGCGCTTTATAAGGCGCGCAACCTTTAAAAACTTGTCTATTCTCATTTTAAAAAGTTTGGGGCTGAAGCAATATTATGTTGCCACAGCCCCTTTTGCCTATATTTTTGAATTACTTAACAGCGTCCTTGAGGCCCTTACCTGCGGTAAATGCGGGGGTCTTGGAAGCGGCGATCTCCATAGCCTCTCCGGTCTTGGGGTTTCTGCCGGTTCTTGCGGCACGGGTCTTAACCTCAAAGGTACCGAAGTTAACTATCTGGATCTTCTCGCCTGCTGCGAGAGCGTCGGTTACTGCATCGAGAACAGCGTTTACAGCCTTCTCAGCATCCTTCTTAGTGAGTTCGCCTTTCTTGGCAACTGCATCGATAAGTTCAGTCTTATTCATTTTTCTTTCCTTTCACTTTGTCTTACGACTTGATTATTAACATTACGATTATAACATTCGCAAATACATTTTACAAGAGTATTTTAAATATTTTTTCCCGTAAACAAGCCGTTTTTTCACAATTTTTGCAAATAAAAGCTTATGCTGACTCTTTGGGGAACAGATGAAGCTTACGGCAGACGGAAAGGAGCTTCTTTCCCTTCGGGAGCATCTCGATATCAGAAGGAGAAACTGCACGCAGACGGAAAATAAGTATTGCATAAACAAGCAGAGCCGCAAATACAGCAGCCGCTGTAACAAGTGCGTTTTCCGCTCTTCCCGATACAGCACCCCCGAACATAAAGCGCTCGCAAACTCGGGAAACACCGAATGCAACTCCACCGCACGCCGCGGCGGAAAGCAGGGGGCGCAGGAACGAGGTTCTTACCGAGGGAATAAACCCAACGTGCTTATAAACGAAATAAAGATTAAGGCTCATCGCCACCGCATAGCAAAGCACGGTGCTTATGGGAGTTCCGTAGATGCCCACAGAGGGAATGCCGCACAAAACAAAGCTTGCGACAAGCTTTGTTGCCGCTCCGGCAAGCATGGAAACGATGGGCAGAGATTCCTTGCCCGCAGCCTGAAGCGCGCAGTTGGAGGTTGCAAGCACGCCCATAAAGAACACCGCAAATGCAAGCACGGAAAGAAGCGGGGCCATAGTAAGACTGCTTTCACTGTTAAAGAGCGCGGGAAGGATATAACGGGCAATAGCGGACATACCGAACGCGCACGGAAGCGCGATCATTGCCGTAAGACGGAATGAGGAATCGAGAACCGTTTCCATACGCTTCTTTTCCCTGCGTGCAATACACTCCGCGACAAGAGGAACGATAACGTACGCAACGGGATAGATAAGCACGGGAGGGAGATTGAAAAGGGACACGCACTGCGTTGTATAAGCGCCGTAAAGCTCCACCGCTCTTTCGGGAAGTATGCCCGAAACCTCAAGGCGGGAGCGCATTACAAGCGTGTCGATAAGGGAAGCAAGACTCATTACGGAGGAGCTGATTGTTATCGGGATCGCAACCGCCGCAAGATTACGCACTATGGTCTTGCCGCTGTCGCAATCATCAACTCCGGCTTCGCCGTATTCCTCGTAATACTCCGCATCGTAAACTGCGGGCTTGAAGAACAGCTTGGTTATCCACAGATATCCGAGACCCGCAAGTACACCTACGGTTATACCGAATATTCCGTATGCGGCAACGACCTCAATGGGCTTATTCTGAGAAATTGCATAATTTGCAAGCAGCATACCGATAACGAGCTTGCCGAGGGATTCGAGCACCTGAGATATGCCTGTGGGAATAAGCATTCTGAAGCCCTGAAAATATCCCCTGAACGCACTTGAAAGACAAACAAGGAACAATGTGGGTGCAAGCGCTATAACGCAGGTCTGAGCCTTTGCGTCCACAGCACCGGCGAACTGGCGGGAAAATGCCGTCATCACCAATGTACCAACCGCACCGATAATGAAGAACAAAAGAAGCGTGAGCTTATATATCTTTTTTACCTGCTTAAAGCGCCCCTTTGCTCTGCTTTCCGCCACAAGGCGGGAGACAGCAACGGGCAGACCCGCTGTTGATACCATATAAAAGAGAACGTATACGGTATATGCCGCATTGAAATACGCCATACCCGTGTCGCCCAAAAGGTCGTTCATCGGTATCTTGTAGAACAGACCTATTACCTTTGTAATTATATTGGAGAGGCCGTAGACAAGCACGCCCGAGACAACAAGCCCCCTGCCCCTTGCCTTTACCTCATTACTGCTGATTCCGTTTTCTGCCATAATGCATTTTCCTTAATAAACAAATTCGCAGAACAGAGAGCTGATACCGAGATATGCGCGGTCGATAGGCTCTATATCCTCAAGGCGGCAGATGATATCGTCCGCGTATGCACGGTGCGGGCTATCCTCGGGTATCTCCGCAAGATACTTTACAAGCATCGGCTTTACCATATTAACGCCGTACGCATGCATGGAATCCACGCAGATAACACGCTCGTGTATCTGGGGAAAAATGTTTTTTTCCTCATTGTTGCGCACTGTCTTCCACATCTCGAACTCTTTTTCGGCACTTGAGCCGCGCTGTAAGCAGTTACGCACGATACGTCTGAACATTCTCAGCTCATTGCAGTCAAATACCTGCTCGCCGCACTTAAGCTCTCCCATCGGACGGATAAAGAGCTCCGCACACTCAAGATGCATAAAAAGCGCCTCGACCTCGGGATATACCGCCTGTATTCCCTCGAGGAGAACAACGGGCGAGCCCGAAAGATCCACCTCGCGCTTGCCCACGCGCCTGCCCTCTGCAAAGCTGAAGCGCGGAACAAAGCCCTTTTCGCCTCTCTCTATCTCGCGTGCAAATTCCGCAAGTGCATCGAGGTCAATGGACTTAACGCTTTCGTGCTCCGCCTCTCTGCCCTCTGCCGCCGCACGGCGAAGGTTTTCCTCTTTATCGAGATAGAAATCGTCGATAGCAACGAAAACCAGTCTTTTGCCGAATTCGGCAAACTTTTTTGATATCTTCTCGGATGCAGTTGTTTTTCCGCTGCCGGAGGGGCCCGAAAGCAGAATAACGCGCAGATCACCCTTATGAACGATGCGCTCTATTGCCTCGTCAAGCCTCTCTTCAAATGCCGCATCCTCTTTTTTTACGAATTCTATTTTTTCTTTTTCCGAATTAAATTTTGCGATACCTTGCTTCATAAAAGCCTCCGTTTACTCGTTATCGGCACCTTCGGCATCCGTTTCTGTCGCTCCGAATGCCTCCTCCGCCGCAAAAAGCTTCTCCTCAAAAGCAGATGCGCTGAAATCGTCTCTTAAATATTCGTATGGATATTTGGGGTTAATTATGCGTTTGATCTTATCGGGCTTCACTCCGTCGGGCTTCCAGCTTACAAGACGGGTGACAGCACCGGCACCCGCGCCGTATACGGAATGGAATTCCTCCATCATTATTACGTTATAAAGCCCCTCGTGTCCGTCACGCGCAAAGCCGACGTTTTCAAGATTGCCGACAGTGTTCTTCTGGCGGTAGAGGTAGTAGGGCTTATAACCCGTGTTTCTCAGCTTGAGCTGAGAGTAGTCCACGCATTTAACGGCATCTCCGCCCGTATTCTTGTATATATCCGTGCTCTGGCGCAGAAAATCCGAGGATTTTTTAACGCAGAAGGAATGCACCGTTATATTGCTCGGGTCAAGCTCGCACACACGGTCGAGCGTACGCGCAAAACGAGTGAAGTTATCACCGGGAAGCCCCGCGATAAGGTCCACATTAATATCGCGTATTCCCGATTCCTTTGCTATTCCATACGCGCGGAAAAAGTCCATGGACGTGTGCTTTCTGCCGATATTCTCAAGCACAGCATCGGAAAGGCTTTGCGGATTTACGCTTATTCTTGTAACTCCGTACTGCTTGCATACCGCAAGCTTTTCCTCTGTGATCGTATCGGGTCTTCCCGCCTCCACGGTAAATTCAAGCAGAGAATCCGTATCAACATACTCGCTGACGGCAGAAAGAAGCCTTGTAAGCTGCTCGGGGGAAAGTATGGTAGGTGTACCGCCGCCAACGTAGATGCAGGCTACCTGCTGATTCGTACGCGCAATGTGGCGGAATACCGCGCCGACCTCCAAAATGAGGCGGTCAAGATACTCGTCTATCATCGAAAGCAGTCGGGGTGTGGTATAGGAAACGAACGAGCAGTATGCGCATCTTGACGGGCAAAATGGTATGGAAATATAGACACTGCACATATTGGGCGAGAGCTGCTTTTTAAGCTTCAGCTCAGATGCCGCAACGGATGCGCAAAGCGCCGCCTTTTTCTGGCTGAGGAAATACTCGGTCTTCAAAAACTGGCGTGTTTTCTGTATTCCACCGCCCGATGCGAGGAACTCCGCCGCAACCTTTGCGGGGCGAACACCCGTCAGCACTCCCCACGGAGGCTGAACACCGAAAAGCTCCTTACCGGCGGCAAAAACCGCACGTCCCACGGCAAGCTTTTTGCCGCGCTGTGCGCTTACACCCGCAACGGGAACAAAGGTACCCTCTCCGCAGGCTTCCTTTCCGTCTGCACGCTTCATGCGCGCAGTTGCGGCATAACCGCCCTGCGCATCCTCGGTGCAGTTCACCTCAAGCTCAGAGGGATCGTCATCCTCCTCGTGCTGCTTCGGGAATTTTGCTCCCGGGAAAAACAGCATGGCAAGGGTCTGCGCGTAATATTCGTTTATTCCTTCTCCGGCAATGATCTTCATTTTATCATCCTCTTACGGACGCATTATACGAAGCCTCTCGTTACGCTGTCAACGCCCTTGATAGAACGCAGGCGCGACACTATGGAATGGAAATGGCTTACGTTTTTGCACGCGACCGTCAAATTTACTGTAATTGTGTGTTCGGTGCGCTGATTGGTGTTTATCTGCATCAATGCGACCTTCATATCCGCAAGCACTGCGGTAATATCGGCAAGCAGGGTAAGATTGTTTTCCGCCTTGAGCTGGATAAGCGACTCGTATACTCCCTCGTCCGCACTTGTGGGGAACTGATTCTCCCAATGCGCCTCTACCCATCTGTCGCGGTTTTCGGGTATCTGCCTTCCGTTTATCGCGTTAGGGCAGTCCGCCTTGTGGATGGAAACTCCGAAGCCCTTGGTAATGAATCCGACAACGGTATCTCCGGGCAGGGGGTTACAGCACTTTGCGAATTTAACAAGGCAATCATGCTCGCCGTCAACGACGATGCCGCCGTTACTCTTGATGTTTTTGGGCTTTGTGGTCTTTACCTGCTCGGGTGTTGCGGGTACTTCACGCACCTCGGGCTCAACTATACGCTCGTATTCGTCGTGCAGTCTTGCCGCTATCTTCGATACCGCAAGTCCGCCGTAGCCTATGGTGTTATAGAAGTCGTCTGCCTCTTGAATACCGATCTTTTTCGCTACGTTTGTAACTATCTCACGCAGCTGAGCCTCGGCAAACGGGCCGCATGCACGGCGCACTTCCTTTTCGACCTCGTTTTTACCGACAACGATATTCTCCGCACGGCCTTCCTTTTTGAACCACTGGCGGATCTTGTTGCGCGCCTCGCCCGTTTTTACTATCTTAAGCCAATCGCGGCTCGGGCCCTTGGATGCGGAGGAGGTGAGTATCTCAATTATCTCTCCGTTTTGCGGTATGCGGTCGATAGGCACTATCATACCGTTTATCTTCGCGCCTACCATTCTGTTACCGACCTGCGAGTGGATGGCATACGCAAAGTCGATGACCGTAGAGCCGAGGGGGAGGGCTATTACGTCGCCCTTGGGGGTAAACACGAAGGTCTCGTCGTTGAATACGTCGGTCTTAAGCGCGTGCATAAACTCGTCGGGGTCTGCGTTGTCGCTTTCCGTTTCGACAAGCTTTGCAACCCACTCAAGACGCTTTGAAAGCTCCTCGTCCTTCGATTTTTCACCGGATTTATACTTCCAGTGCGCCGCTATACCGTATTCCGCAACGTGGTGCATCTCATAGGTCCTTATCTGCACCTCAAAGGGTATACCGCCTCTGCCGATAACTGTGGTGTGAAGCGAGCGGTACATATTGGGCTTAGGTGTGGATATATAGTCCTTAAATCTTCCGGGCACGGAATTAAAGAGCTCGTGTATCATACCGAGCGCGGTGTAGCACTCAAGCTCCGTTTCAACGATTATGCGAAGTGCGTAAAAATCGTATATCTCGTCGAAGGTCTTGTTCTGGGAATACATTTTGTTATAAAGGCTGTAGATGGACTTGATGCGCCCTTCAAGGGTGAATTTCATCCCGCTTGCGCGGAGCTTTGCATCCACCTTTGCCCTTGCATTCTCGATGAAGTTGATGCTCTGTCCGTACTTTTCCTCTATCTCCTTCTCCACCTCGCGGTAGCCGATGGGGTCAAGATACTGCAGGCTTATGTTTTCAAGCTCCTGCTTTATCTTCTGCATACCGAGGCGGTGTGCAAGAGGTGCATATACGTACATCGTTTCAAGCGCGATAGAACGGCGCTTTCCGTCCTTTTTAGCGGAAAGGGTACGCATATTGTGAAGTCGGTCGCAGAGCTTTATGAAGATAACGCGGATATCCTTTGACATTGCAAGAAGCATCTTGCGGATGTTCTCTATATGCGCCTCTTCCTTGTTTTCGACGTTCAGGTCAACTATCTTGGTTACGCCGTCAACTATAACGGCAACGTCCTCGCCGAACTTTGCGCGTATAGAATCCAGGCTGGTCTTTGAAGAGCAGTCCTCGACCGTATCGTGCAGAAGCGCGGCACAAATAGAATCGCTGTCAAGCTCCAGACTTGCAATGATCTCCGCAACGGCAATGGGGTGGGTGATATAAGGATCTCCGCTGTTGCGGAACTGCCCGTCGTGCAGCTCCTTTGAATACTCGTATGCACTGCGTATCTTCTCGATATTATATTTTTTACCCGTAAGGGCAAGCATTCCGAGCAGGCGGTCGATATTATCGTGGCCGCCGGCGGCGGAAACCTCAGAAAGTTTTTTGTTTAGGTCTTCCATTAGCCTCTCCGTCTTCTCATCCCGCGGAGCTTGCGCAAAATGCCCGAACGCTCAAGATCGGTCTTTGCGGGTGCGGGATAAACGTGGAAATTGAAATAATCGTCGCCCTCCTCCTCTATACCGAGCAAATTAAGCTCGCGCAGGATAAGGAGAGAGAATCTGAGCTTGATATAATTTACGGAAGTGTTGCCTCCGTCCGAAAGCAGGCCGAGTATAGCGCGTACGCTCATCTCCCCGTTTCCGATGCGGCACTCGCGGCGAAGCAGGGTGTATACGGCAGAGATGTCCGCTCTGTCGGGTACCTCACAGTCCTCCGCATATTCGGCAGTACCGTTTTTGAGCGCCTCAAAGCGCATAACGTCATCATTACGGCGCTTTGCATCAGCTTCCGAGGAACGAACGTCCTTGCAAACGAGCTGAACGCTCTTTACTCCGCAGTATTCGTTCACGTCAACGGTAAACAGCAGATCCGCCCTCTCCCCGCCGAAAACGGGCACGTTTGCGGGCGAGTGGCTGAAATACATTGCGCTCACCTCTCTGCCGCCGCAGTTAATAACTATTTTGCTGTGCTTACCCGCGCTTACGGGAATAACGTCGCACACGGGCACGTCGCGCAAAACGAAGCAAGGAACGGGATTTCCGATACCGCAGGGCTCAAGCAAACGGAGATCCTCCGCAAGAGCGAGCGTGATATCGTCCGCATCAAGCTCCATATCATAATCAAGCGTGCACTGCACGGGCATTCCGTCGGGAAGCACGGTACGCGCGTATTCGTTTATCTTTTCGCGGAATGCAGCTATGTTTCCGCGCTTCAGGCTGAGTCCCGCCGCAAGCTCGTGACCGCCGTACTTTTCAAGCAAGTCACCGCAATGCACGAGAGCATCCACAAGATTAAGCCCCTTTACGCTTCTGCCCGAGCCCTTACCCGTATCGGAGGGTGACTGAGGCACTGCGGCATCCCTTCCCTCATAGGAAACAAGTATGGAAGGCAGACCGTATTTTTCCGTAATACGGGAAGCAACTATACCGATAACTCCGTGATGCCAGCCGTCATCGTCAAGAACTATAACGGGATCACGGTCAAAATCGTGCTCGCTTTCTATTCTCGCATACGCCTCGGAGGCTATCTTGTTTTCCTCCGACTGGCGGAATCTGTTAGTCTCGCAAAGCTCGTCCGCAAGTTCATCCGCCCTTGCGCGTGAATCGGTAAGGAAAAGCTCTGCGGCAATGGAAGCGTTTGTAATTCTGCCCGCCGCATTGATACGGGGAGCAAGTGTAAAGCCTATAAATGTAGAGCTTATGCGCGGTGCGCGGGAGCTTTTTCCGTCGGGTCGGCGCATAGATGCCGCGATAAGCGCGGATATCGCCATCCTTCCGCCCTTCTGCATACGGGAAAGACCGTATTTTACTATAAGGCGGTTCTCATCTACAAGGGGCATAACGTCCGCAACGGTACCGAGCGCAACAAGGTCGGCATATTCGTTGCACACATGTATCAGTGCCGCCTGCTTGTCCGCACTGCGGCTCATTTCCGCCGCACAGATAAGCTTAAACACAACACCTACACCCGCAAGGCTCTTGAAGGGGTACTCACAGTCGGGACGGCGGGGATTTACCACCGCATCCGCCTCAGGCAGTGCGGCACGGCACTCGTGGTGGTCGGTGATCACCACGCGCATACCCGCTTCCTTTGCCGCCGCGATCTCGTCAACTGCGGTAATGCCCGTATCGACTGTGATAATAAGCCCCACTCCGTCCGATGCCATTTTCTCAATGGCGGCGCGGGACATTCCGTAGCCCTCGCCGAGGCGGTCGGGTATGTAGTGGGAAACGCTCGCACCGCGGCTCTCAAGGTAAAGCTGAAGTATGCTTACCGAGGTAACACCGTCAACGTCGTAATCTCCGTATATCATTATCGGCACGTTATCGGAAAGCGCACTCTCCATAACGTTTACCGCTTTGTCCATATCTGTAAGCAAGAAGGGGTCGTGAAGTACGCCGTCCTCCACGCGCAGGAAAGCGGCGGCTTCTGCCGCACTCTTGTATCCGCGCAGGCTCAGCAGCTTACCGAAAGCCTCGGAAAAGCCGAGCTCGCGCGCAACAGACGCGCCCTCGCCGTTATCGGTGCTTATTCCCTCCCTGTACGTCCAAATTTTTTCGGACGTCTTTTTATTTACATAGCTCATTTGGTTCCTCCGATGGATTATTGCGGCTTACTTATTTTCGGAAGCGGAGATGATTATCCTTTCCGCAACCTTAAGTCCGTCTGCCGCCGCACTGGTTATTCCGCCTGCATATCCCGCACCTTCACCGCAGGGGTAAAGGTTTGCGATACCGGGGGCTGTGAGTGTTTCTGGCGAGCGCAGTATGCGCATCGGTGCGCTTGTTCTTGTCTCCGCGCCCGTAAGGACCGCATCGCCGACGTCAAAGCCCTTCAGCACGCCGCCGAATGCACGAAGACCTCCGCGCAGAGAATCTGTTATAAATTTAGGGAACAGCTCGTTCATATCGCCGAGAGTGCAGTTGCCGTCCATATAGGTGGGCAGCACACGCCTCGGTCTTGTGCCCTTCATCCCTGTCATAAGATCGGATACCGTGCACATAGGTGCGGCAAAATTACCGCCGCCGAGAGAGAAGGCACGCATCTCCAGCATACGCTGGAATGCTACCGCATCCTCGGGGTTTCCGCCGACATCTGCGGGGTTTACGGAAACAGCCACAGCCGCATTGGAATTTCTTCCGTCGCGCGCATAGGTGCTCATTCCGTTTGTAACCACTCCGCCGTTTTCGGTGGAGCCGCACACGACCTCTCCCCCGGGGCACATACAGAAGGTGTAAACTCCCCTGCCGTTTACACGGTGGGAAAGAGAGTATTCCGCATGCCCCAGCGCGGGATGACCCGCAAGTGCGCCGTACATGGCGCGGTCTATATCCTCCGTAAGATGCTCTATGCGCACACCTACGGAAAACGCTTTAACTTCACGCTGTATGCCGTATTCGGGAAGCATTGCATATATATCCCTTGCGCTGTGCCCAGTTGCAAGCACACAGCACGAGCAGGGGATATTTCCCTTATCCGTCTTTGCCTCGGTGATAATGCCGTTTGCCGTTTCAAAGCCTATTAGCTTTGTGCGGTACATTATCCTGCCGCCGAGCGCTTCTATGCGCTTTGCGGCATTTTCGATTATATCGGGCAGCAGATCCGTGCCGACGTGCGGACGCGCACGGCGCAGTATATCCGCAGGCGCGCCAAGCTCCGAGAGCATTTTAAGAACTGCGGCACAGCGCGGATCGTTTACGCGGGTAACGAGCTTTCCATCGGAAAACGTACCCGCTCCGCCAGCGCCGAACTGTATATTGCAGTCGGGGTCAAGTATCTTGGTCTTATAAAATGAATCGCGGCACGCAATGCGCTCGCTCATGCATCCGCCGCGCTCTATAACTATCGGCTCCATTCCCTTTTCCGCAAGCAGAAGAGCCGCAAACAGACCCGCAGGGCCCGTGCCGACAACAAGCGGCGGAAGTGCGGGGCGCTTCGGATCGGGAAGGTCTTTCGCCGTAAAGGGAACGGCGGGAAAAGCTCCGTGAAGAGAGGAAAGGGCATCCTTATCGGGTCTTACTCCCTCGAGCGTACACAACACGGAGTAAACGAGGCGCACGTTGTTTTTTCTGCGCGCATCCACTGAACAGCGGTAGACGTGCGCATCCGTCACGCGCGCACGCGGGACACAGCGTTTTACTCTTTTTTCAGCCTCGGCGACAGCCGCGCTGTCCCCCGCGTCGGGGGACAGCGCGATGTCGGAAATTATAAGTTCGTAATTTTCGGACATATTATCACTTTTTAACGACGTTAATGTAGTATGTACCCAGCTCGTAAACGAGACCCTCATAGGCAACGGGAAGCTTTACCTGAGCCTGTACACGGAATTCTCCCGTACCCTCTACGTCCTCAAGAGATGCAGTTACTTCAATGCTTCTCGGAGAAAGCCTTGAAAGAATATTCTCGGGTCCGCGGAGAACTATCTCAAGCTCCTCGGTAACAAGCGTATATCCCGAGCCGACCATCTTAAATTCAGTGACCTTAAAGGTGCGCTGAACGGTATTTTTATGCTTCACGGTTATTTTTGCGGAGGTCCTGCCGTCCACGGCGACGACCCCTCCGGGAAGAGGTATGGTGACCGTCTCCGTTTTATCCGAGGTTATCTGCTTTTCGTCCAGAGTTTTCAGCACGATGCTTTCAATACCGTCAAGCACAGAGCCCTCGGCACGCAGAGTGACCGTCGCGGGCTCTACGGTTACGGTGCAGTTTTCCTCGGTGTAGTAGCCGTATTTATAGGCAACGGTAAGCGGTACCGTTTTTGTTTCGTACAGCGGAATGGTAACCGAAACGCTTTCAACGTTTGTTGTGAGATAGGGATTATCGACCGCATTGCCGTTTTTATCGACCACAGTTACGGGAGCGACTGCAACGACAGAGCCGTTTATCTCACCAAGCTCAAGCACTACCTGTGCCGAGTGTACCTTTTCAAGCAGCGAAACGGGACCGGTGACCACTATCTCCGACGGATTTGCCACAGGTTCGCCGAGCTCGCTTTCCGCGCCGTGCTTAACACTCGCTATTTGCGCGGTAACGGGAACTACCTTGCTTCCTACCTCGTCTACAATTATCTGTGCGGTTGCGGGTGCAACGTTTACAAATTGCAGACCGCCCGGAAGCTCTACGGAAACATCAAGGGTATACTTGCCCGTATGGGTTATGTTACCGACGCTTACGTAAGCAACAATATCCGAATCCGCATACTTTGCGATATCGGATTTGCGCCCCTTTACGGTAACGGAAACCCTCTGCTCCCAACCCGAGATAACGGAAAGCTGGCTTTTTTCGGAAAGCTCCGTCACGTTTTCAATGACAAGCGGAACACGCGTAAACGTTTCCTCATATTCGGGGCTTTCCGTCTGCATAACGTAAAGCCACATAACGACCGCCATTATAAAGCATATAATGAGCGCGATTATATTGGATATCCTGCCTGCCTTTTTAGGCTGCTGACTGTTATTCGAGTTCTGAACCTTATCCATTTGCTTCCTCGCTTTGCTTTTCGGTTCCCGTTCCCTTTTTTCTCATCTTCTTCAGCAGGTCGACGGGGATAAGCTCCTGCTTCAGCTTCTTTGAAAGGGACTGGAAATTGTATCTTCTTGTCAGCTCACCGCCGATAGCGAGTGAGATTATGCCCGTTTCCTCGGATATACAAAGCACCACGGCATCGCTTGCCTCGCTCATTCCGATAGCCGCGCGGTGGCGGGTACCGACCTCCTTTGTGATCTCCTGATTCTGCGTGAGGGGAAGATAACATCCTGCGGCACAAACGCGCATATTGCGCACGACCACTGCTCCGTCGTGAAGCGGTGCACCCTCGTAAAAGATGTTGCGAAGCAGATACGAGTTAAGCGTAGCATCTATCGGCACACCTGTGCGGATGATGTCGCCAAGTTTGGTATCGCGTTCAAAAACTATAATAGCGCCCGTGCGCGAACGGCTGAGCTCCACCGCCGCCTCGCATACGGTGTTGATACCCTCGTTGAAGCTTGCAAGATCCTTTGATTCGGAAAGGCTCTTGATCGAGCGGAGCGGCTGATTACCCATCGTCTCAAGCGCGGAACGAAGCTCGGGCTGGAAAAGCACCATAAGTGCAATAAGTCCAACCTGTACCACGTTCTGTAAGAGAAAGCGCATTGCGTTAAGCTCAAGCGCTTCGCTTAGCACAAGCACGGCAAGCACGACAAGAACACCCGATGCAAGCTTTCCCGCACGGCGGTCGCGTATGAATCTGTAAATAAAAAACAACACGAATGTCAGCATCAGAATGTCCAGAATGTCCGTCCATCCCATAAGCGACAGCTGTCTGCCCGTGTTCGAAAACAGCTGGGACAAATAAAGCCTGATATTATCCATAAGCACCGCCCGTATAGCTCAGAATTTCGGGAGAAAAGGCAAAAAAGGAAAGCCTTCCCCTTGTATTCCGATATTATAACATATATGTACGGGAAATTCAAATGCTTTTCATGAAAAATATAAAAAAATATATATAATATTAAAGTTGCAAAATTCTTTCGTCTGTGGTATACTGAAGGGTATGAAGATATGCATTACGGAAAATGACGGAGAGATGACCGTAAAGGATCTGCTCCGTCTCCGTCTCGGACTTTCGGGCACCCTTATTAAGGAACTGAAAAAAGCCGAGGACGGAATAGTTTTAAACGGAAAAAGAGTCACCGTCCGCGAGGTGCTTAAGGCCGGGGACGAGCTGTGCCTTGCACTGGAGCGGGAGCTTGATGAAAAGAGCTCCGTCATCCCGCAAAAGGGAGACTGCGAGCTGATCTACGAGGACGAAGGAGTTATCGCCTTCTCAAAGCCCTCGGGAATGCCCACCCACCCAAGCAGAGGCCACCTCACCGATACGCTTGCAAATGCCGCCGCTTATATTTTTGCGGAACGCGGAATTCCCTTTACCTTCCGCGCCGCATCAAGGCTTGATAACGACGTTTCGGGTATAGTGCTGTGCGCGGCAAACAAGATGTGCTCCAAGCGCCTTTCGGACGAGATGTCCGCAAGGCGGATAGACAAGACCTACCTTGCGCTCTGCGACGGTGCACCGATGAAAAAAGGCACAAAGGGCACGCTTGAAGGCTACGTGCGCCGTTGCGGCACAAGCATCATCACACGCGAGATGTGTGGGGAAGGCGAGGGCGCCCACGCGATAACCGAATACGAGGTGCTTGCCGAAAACGGCAAAAAGACCTTAATGGCGGTAAAGCCCGTAACAGGCCGCACCCACCAGATACGCCTTGCAATGCGCGAGCTGGGCTGCCCCATAAGCGGGGACGGCTTTTACGGAGATGAAAGCACTGCACCGCGCTGTATGCTCCATGCGCTGAAAATAGGCTTCAAGCATCCGCTTACCGACACTTTTACAGTTCTTTCCGCGCCCGTTTATCCCGATATGGAGGCGCTTATCAAAGAAAATTTCGGAGAGCTTCCCTATGGAACAAATGAATAATATACCCGCAAACGAATCAAACGAAAACACACCCGAAAGCAAAAAGAGAGGATTTTTCAAGATAGTCCCTCTGTGGGCGTTCATTCCCTTTTGCATTGCGGTTATGTGTGCTGTTTTTCACATCGTCTCCCGCAACAATACCGCATTTGCAAACTTTTTTACCGATAATATCGCATCCGTTTTCCGCTTTCTTACCGCAAAGCTGACAAACTTCATTCCCTTCTCCCTTGCGGAAACGGTCGTGCTTTGCCTGCCCGTTATAATCGCACTCTTTTTGTGGTGGTCTTACAGACAAATAAACAAAGGCCATAAGGCACGCCCCTTCTATGTGCTTGTTGCCGTAAGCTGTATTTTCTACAGCCTGTTTGTGCTTAATTTCGCCTGCGGCTACGGCACGGACAGAATAGACGTAAGACTTGGCATGGAACGTAAAAAAGTGTCTGCCGACGAGCTTTATTACACCGCCTCCTGCCTTGCGGAGGAAGTAAACAGCACGTCAAGATCACTGACATACGGTGCGGACGGTTTTTCCGTAATGCCGTACTCTTATGACGAAATGAGCGAGAAGCTGTGCAGCGCCTTTGAGGCCGTTCACAAAAAATATCCCTTTATCAAAAGCTTTTCGGGAAGAGTAAAGCCCGTTGCCGCAAGCGTTGCGATGTCTTATGCGCACACAACGGGAATATACGTACCCTTCTCGGGTGAGGCAAATATCAACATTGATTTCCCCGATTACTCCATTCCCTTCACCGCCGCCCACGAGCTTGCACATCAAAGAGGCGTTTCACGCGAAGATGAAGCGAATTTCATAGCATTTCTCGTATGTCTCGAATCCGATGATGTGTACATCCGTTACAGCGGAGTGCTCGGAATGCTTGAATATACTCTTAACCCTCTTTACGGCGCAAACGCCGATTATTACCGCGAGGTATATCTCTCGCTTGACGAAAACGTGCGCGGAGAGCTGCGCGCGTATTCCGAGTTCTTTAACAAATACCGCGACAGCACCGCATCCAAGGTAAACAACGCGGTAAACGACACCTATCTTAAAGCGCAGGGCACAGAAGGAACCAAAAGCTACGGAATGGTAGTTGACCTTGCTGTTGCCTACTACTTGCAAACCGCAGAAAACTGACAAAAACGGAGGTAAGCGTTATGAAAAAAAGAATAGCCGCACTTGCGCTTGCCATCGCGGCAACCCTCCTCGCTCCCGTTTGCGTAACTGCCGAGGAGGAATACCTTCCTACGGTATATATTGCCGACGACGTGTGGTACAAGGACAAATCTCAGCCGATGATAACCGACGGAAAAGACGGATTTTTCATTTCTATCGATGCCTTCGGAGCTTTACCGGCGGTGGCCGTACAATATGACAGCACGGTACGCGCCGTAAGACTGACCTTCGGCGACAGAGCTTTTTCCGCAGACAGCATCACGGGAACCGTAATATCGGCAAACGGTGACAGCACCGCAAGAATAATGTACCACGAAAGCGGAACCATTTATCTCAACGTTGAGGACGTATGCGGATACCTGGGACTCAGCTTTGAGCCGCATTTTTACAGCAACGGAAAGCGCGCTGTGCGCATAAACGACGGAAGCGGAACTCTCGAAATGAATGTTTTGGTTCGAATGTTCGTAAACCAAGATGACACTCTGATACGTATGACGGGTGATCCCGTTCCCGTTTTTCCCAATGATGTATTCAAGGCAGACTCGCCCGATGAGCTGGAAGCCGCCGCAGAACGTCTAAGGAAGGGCGATGCACTGTTTACCCTTGCCTTGAATGCGGACATGATCCTCTCGTACAGTAATACAAGCAAGTTATGCAAACTGATGGCAGAGGTATATGCATCCGGCATTCCCGTTACACTGTTTGCTTACAAGGAGAATCCCGATGCGGTGCTGCATTACGTCCAGCAGGCAAACACCCGGCTTTTGGAGCTGATGCACAGAGGCACATATCTATACACGCCGACGTCCAAGCTTTCAGAGACAGATATAAATCTGATAAGGCAGCGCGGCTTTATACTAACGAATTTCACCTTTGAGGAGGCAGAATAAATGCAGGAATCGGCAAAAAAACGAATTCTCGTAGTGGAAGATGACAAAAACATATCTATGCTTCTGCAGTTCAACATAACTACAGAAGGCTATCTCTGCGACGTTGCAAGCGACGGCGATACGGGACTTGCTATGGCGCTCTCCGGCAATTACGACCTTTTACTGCTTGACGTAATGCTTCCGGGACATAACGGATTTGAAATATGCACCGCGGTGAGAAAACGCTCCGCCGTGCCGATAATCATGTGCACTGCACGCGAAGAGGAAAAGGATAAGATCCTTGGACTTGAGATAGGAGCCGACGATTACATAACAAAACCGTTTTCTACGAAGGAGCTTCTTTCGCGAATCAAGGCAAACATCCGCAGGAGCAGCGGAGAGCTTACGGGTATAAGCACTCTGTCCGCGGAAAAAATAACCGTACGCGGACTTACGATAGATCCCGAAAGATACCTTGTTGAAAAGAACGGCACTCCCATCGAGCTTTCAAAGCTTGAGTACGATCTGCTTACGCGTCTTGCTTCCGCACCGGGAAAGCCCTTTTCCCGCGAAGAGCTGCTTGAAAAGGTGTGGGGATACAACGGCTTTTTCGGCGATATACGCACGGTAGACGTTACTGTCAGCCGTTTGCGCGAGAAGATAGAAAACGACCCCGCCAAGCCCGAATACCTGCTTACCAAACGCGGAGTAGGATATTACATCAATAACTGAACTAATCTGTATCACCTGAGAGGTCGATATGTACAAGAGTCTGTACTTTAAAATTGTCCTGATAATGGTAGTATTCGTTATTGCGGTCATGTGCGTTGTAGGTACCATTCTGCTTAACGGAACGGCAAACTACTATTCGGACGACTTCTACACTCAAATGAAAGCAAACCTCACTGAGGGAAAACAGCTTTACGTATACCTTGACGAGGCACTCAGCCAAAGCGATACGCTTGATAAGAACACAACGGACGAGCTGTCCGCTACCGTATCCTCTTGGTTTTCCAAGCTCGGTATCGATGATCACCGCTCCGTGCACATTCTCTCCCCCTCGGGAAAGGTGCTATATTCCTCCACGGGAAAGGCGGAGGAAATATCCGTCTCGCGCAATTTGCTTGCCGTGATGAGCGGCAAATCCGTATCTGCGGAAGCAGACCTCGGAGTGGAATACGTAGATTACGCGGTATCGATCGGCGCAGAAAACTCCTGTATTGTCTACGTTATCGACACACAAGTTGAAGTGCGCGGGATTAACTGGATCCTTTTCTCCATAGTTGTACAAGCAGTGCTCATCGGACTTGTCATTGCCGTTATTCTCGCGTTTGTGCTTTCCAAGGCGATCGCGTCTCCGATCCAGCTCCTTGACCAAGGTGTAAAGACTATCGCATCGGGTGACTTTTCGAAAAAGCTTGAGGTCAACTCCAAGGACGAGATAGGCACGCTGACCTATAACTTCAACCGAATGAGCACGGTACTGAAGAACACTCTTGACGAAGTGCAAAGCGAAAGAGGAAAGCTCCAAACGCTGTTCTCTTGCCTTAAGGACGGAGTTATCGCCTTTGCCGAGGACGGCAAGGTGCTAAACGTAAACGAAAGCGCGATTGCACTCTTTGGTGACAAATATAACGATTCCTTCTCCTTCCGTACCCTGCTTGAGATGCTTGTGGACGTCGGCGCCAAACTGCACGACGAGGAATTCGACCCCAACGGAATTGACACCGCCGAGGTTTTGCACAATATCGTTTTTAACGACAAGGTGCTTGAGGTGAGCTTCGGAAAGATAACCTATTCCGACGAAAACGTTCAAAAGGAAGGTGTTATCGCCGTTATACACGATATAACCGAAAGATACGCGCTTGACACCGCACAGCGGGAGTTCGTCGCGAACGTCAGCCATGAGCTGAGAACACCGCTCACATCCATAAAGGGCGCTTGCGAAGCAATACTTGAGCATCCCGAGATGCCCGCCGAGCTCAAGGAAAATTTCCTTGGTATGGCAATAAGCGAAAGCGACCGAATGACGCGCATCGTGCAGGATCTGCTCGTTCTCTCGCGCCTTGATAACAAACGTACACGCTGGCAGATATCCGAATATGCGATAAACGGCTCCCTGCGCCACGTATGCAACGTGCTTCACTCGGAGGCAATAAAGCACAGCCACGCGCTGGTGTTTGACGAACACGCAGATGCGGGCAGTGTTTATGCGGACAGAGAGAAGATAGAGCAGGTGCTTATCAACATTATCGGCAACTCGATAAAATACACCCGCGACGGCGGAGTTATCCGAGTAAGCGCAACGGGAGACGAGAACGGAATAACCGTTACCGTAACAGATAACGGCATCGGAATACCCGAAGAGGACCTGGCGCACATCTTCGAGCGCTTCTACCGCGTAGAAAAATCCCGAACCGCAGAAACGGGCGGCACGGGTCTCGGACTTGCCATAGCGAAGGAAATAGCAGTTGCGCACGGAGGCGACATAACCGTTAACAGCAAGGCAGGCATCGGAACAACGATGACACTCACCCTGCCGAGAATATGCAGAATAGACCTTACCGAAACAAACTGAAAGGAGCGCGGTGATGAAAAAATTACTTTTTAATTCCCTTCTTATCGCACTTATTGCCGCGCTTATTGCGGTGACTGTACTCAATGCACTTTCTTCTCCGGCTCTGTTTTCCTCGGAGTCCGGCGAAAAAGACACTCAAAGCTCCGAAAAATCAAGAGCAACTATTGCACAGAGCTTTTTATTACCCGAATTTATCGGGGCAAAGGGCCCCCTCACCGGTTCTATCGGACTGCTTGCCAACAAAGCTTCCGTCACCGAGGTATACGAATTTCTTTCTCCGTTTATCTCCGCAGCATTTTCAAGCGGAAAAGGAGAATACGTTTTCTCTACAATATGGACCTCGCTGATAAGCGAGAAAAACACAGTATATCTCAGATACCATTCCGAAATGAAAGCGGCAATGATAAGCGCTCATATTGACGGAAATTACCTGCTGCAGGGTGAAAATCCGGATGTAACCGAAATGATCTTTGTATTGAATGATAACGGCGAAAACCATACCGTGTACACCCTTTACACAAGAAGCAGACACGGCACAGTCTGCAGATTCACCCAAAGCAACTCTGTGTACATGAAAAACGGAGAGCCTGTTTACTTCGACGATGAAACGTTTTCACAGTTTTCCGACCTTTCGGGAAACTCGGAATTTGACTATCTCACGTTTCAGAATATAAGCGGAATTCCCAAAAAATCGCTTATGCTCCAATCTCAGCATATACTTTCGGCACCCCCCTCACCCAGCGGACTCCGATTTGAAAAAACGGATGGAGAGCTATCCTCCGAGCTGCTTGCGGCAATCGGTTTTACTCCTGCGGGTCTCGGTATCTACACAGACGATACGGGAGCAACCGTCTATATCAACACACTCGGAACGCTCAGGCACACAACCGAATCGCTTGCCTTTGAAGCCTCATTCGACGGAGGAATTCCCCTTTCCGTAACAGAAAACGCAGAAAGCGCATATTCTGTGCTTGAGGATGCGTATTCGGCAGAGGCGCTTATATCGCGTCTGAACTCCATACAGCCCGCTCTTTTCGGCGGAGATGCTTACCTTATGCTTACGGAAGCACACGCAGACGGCACTGCGCTTACCCTCAGATACAGTTATTTCTTTGATAACATTATGATAATGGATGATGAAAGCGGCGCTCCTGCGGTTTCGCTTACAATAGAAAACGGCAAACTGACCTATGCAGATATCAGTTTTCTTAATGCAAACGATATCTCTTACAGAATTAAGAACTATCCTATGTTTACGGTGCTCAGGGTGCTTACTCCGAGTTCCTCTCCCAAGCATTGCTCAGTTCTTCGCCTTGCTTACTTGATAGGCGAGGGCGACAGATATACCGAATGGATACTCGAGACGTATTAAGGAGCAGGTATGGATCTTAGAAAGTTTAAGCTTATATCCGCTGTACTGTTAGCCGGAGCCTTACTGTTTTTATCCGTCATAATGATGATAAATAAAAAAGAAGCTGACAATCTGCCCTTTTCCGCCGCAGAGGATCTCAGCGCGCTTTTTGCTGCGCGCGGCGTAGAGCTTCCGCCTGAGCTTATTCCGCTCAGACGAGAGAAGCTCCCCGTTTATTCTTTACCTGCAGCAGACGGAGCGGAGGCTCAGATAATAGCGGAAACCGTCAGCAGAAGCACAAGGACTGCCGCAAATCTTACGGAGGACGGTTATCTTTTCCGGCTTGAAAACGGAGGGCTTTTTGAAATAAGCAAGTTCCTTTTGTTTACTTACAACACCGTTAACGCTCCGAACAGCAAAGTAAACGTCACCTACCCTCCAACGGATACGGCAAAGGCGAAAGCCGCTGCCTTGCTCTCACGCCTTACCGCAGGCATTGAACGCGACGATGCAGTCATCTGCGATTACACGCTGACGGGATATACATCGGTAGAAAGCAACACTCTGCTGAAGTTTGATATGATGTTAAACGGATTAGAGGTAGCAGACAACTCACTGACTGTTTATCAGAATGCAAACGGCGAGATACTTCACGCAAGCGGAAAGTATGCTTTTTCACCTCTCAAAAAGGAAAACAGCTTCCGTCATTACGATATTATAAACGTACTGAAAGCTGAATTCGACTACATTACCGAAAACGGGAATCCCGGCTCTGCCATTGAAAGCATCGAAGCTTGCTATGTGATGCGCCCCGCTTCCGACGGGGAGCATATTCTGCTTCTTCCCGCTTGGCGGATAAGATACGAAACCGGCGCAGAGCGCCTCTACGAAAGCGCATGGAGCGAATAGCGCAGAAGCTCTGCCCCTTTTTCGTTTTTTCGTTGTATTTTTTTA
>JAZQFL010000106.1:0-6302 GCA_045539485.1 Eubacteriales bacterium | reverse complement strand
AGGTACCGTCACCGCCGCAGAGGTAGAAGCGTTTTTCGCCCTCTCCGCCCCCGGCTGTGCGTCTTACGTATTCCTCCGCATCCTTGGGGCAGGTGGTATGATATATCTCAAAATCAACCGCTCTTTCGCGGCAGACGCGTTCTATTTCCTTTTCAAGAGCGATCTGCTCCTTGCCCTTACCCGCCGCGGGATTGAGCACAAAATAATTCTTCATAGATCCGACCTCACCTGTTTTTTATGTTATCCCAGTACGCCTTTGCCGCGCTCTCGGTCTTATTTTCACCGAAGCGGTAATAAACGGCATTTTTCACGTCATCGGGCAGATACTGCTGTTTGACGTAATTTGCGGGATAATCGTGCGGGTATTTATAGCCCTCAAACAGAGGACTTTGAAGATGCTTCGGCACCTCCTGTCCTTTGCCCGCGTGCACGTCTGCGGCGGCGGAAGCGTATGCAATATGCGCCGTATTGGATTTTGGCGCTGTTGCAAGCAGTACTGCCGCATGGCTTAACGGAATATTTGCCTCGGGAAGTCCAAGCTCCTTTGCGCTTTCACAGCAAGCGCGTGTTATTGCCGCCGCCATAGGATATGCAAGCCCGATATCCTCGCTTGCTATTACCTGCAACCGCCTGCAGGCAGAGATAAGATCCCCGCCCTCAAGGAGCTTTGCAAGATAGAATACAGCCGCATCGGGATCAGAGCCTCGTATGGACTTCTGAAGTGCGGAAAGCAGATCGTAATGCACGTCATCATTTGCGTCGTAATTGCCGAGCGAGTTTGCGGAAAGCTCCTTAGCCGTATCAGCCGAAAGCTCGTCATCCGTCATAAAATACGCATTTTCAAGCATTCCTATGGAACGGCGCACGTCTCCGCCTCCGCGAAGCGCTATCTCGCGCAAGGCTTCATCGCTCGCGGTCTTATTCTGTCTGCGGTCGCTGTTTAGAGTGTCCCACGCACGGCGAAGGACGACTGCAATACTGTCAACGCTCACGGGCTTGAATTCAAACACCGAAGAACGGGAAAGCACCGCCTTGTATACATAGTAGTAAGGATTATCCGTAGTGGATGCGATAAGCACCACGCGCCCGTCCTCTATGTATTCAAGGAGTACCTGCTGCTGTTTGCGGTTAAAATACTGTATCTCGTCAAGATAAAGAAGTACTCCCGCAGAGCCGAAGAGCCCCGTTGTGTCGTTTATAACGTCCTTTACGTCGGAAAGCGAAGCAGTGGTAGCGTTGAGACGGCGCAAAGTAAGCCCCGACATTTCCGCAATGATATTGGCCGCTGTCGTTTTTCCCGTACCCGGAGGGCCGTAGAATATCATATTCCCTATCCTGCCGCCTTCAATGAGACGGCGTAGGGTACCGTTTTTGCCGAACAGATGCTCCTGACCGACCATCATATCAAGACTTGTCGGTCTCATTCTGTCCGCAAGAGGTCTGTTTTCTGCCATATTCCCTCCTAATTCAGCTTTGATATACTTGTATCAACACTTTTAAGCACTGCTTCACGCAAACGGACGTTTTCGGCTTTTTCAAGGTGAGGGTCATTCTCTTTAATGAGCCTTGCCTCCTCGTCCGCCGCCTCAAATATCTCCACGTCCTGCCACGATGCCGCAAGCCTCAGACCCGTATCACCGTGTTGGCGCAGTTTTTGTCCCGCCCCCGCAAAGAAATCACCGGGGCCTCGCATTGCAAGGTCTGTTTCGGCTATCTCGTAGCCGTCGCAGGTACGCTTCATAATACCGAGGCGTTTTTTTGCGTTTTCTCCGTCACAGCCGGAAACAAGCACGCAATAGGATTTTCTGCTTCCGCGTCCGACTCGTCCCCTCAGCTGATGCAGCTGAGAAAGTCCGAAGCGTTCTGCATTTTCAACTATCATAAGCGAGGCATTCGGTACGTTTACACCGACCTCAATGACCGTTGTTGAAACGAGTATCTTTATCTCACCGCGTGCAAACGCGAGCATTACCGCATCCTTTTCCGCAGGCTTCATCTTTCCGTGCAGAAATGCAAGAGGAATATCGGAGAAAACTCCGGTTTTCAGCTCCTCCGCATATTTTACCGCCGCCTTCAAGGGGGGCTTTGCTTCCTCGGGGAAAAGTATTCCCTCAAGCTCTCTGCCCTCGTCCTCCGCGTCAACGGCTTCGTTTTCCTCTATAGACGGACAAACTATATAGACCTGTCCGCCCTCCTCCACGTTTTTGCGGATAAAGGCATTGAGCCTTGCGCGGTAGCCCTCGTCTACGGCAAAGGTATCTACCTTTTGCCTGCCGGGAGGCATCTCATCTATACGGCTGACGTCAAGATCGCCGTACATGGCAAGCGAAAGCGTACGGGGTATGGGGGTTGCGCTCATTACAAGCGTATGGGGCACGCCCTCTCCTCTCTCGGAAAGCGCGGCACGCTGCGAAACACCGAAGCGGTGCTGTTCGTCGGCAACTATAAGCCCGAGCTTTTCGCACCGCACGCCCTCGGAAATAAGTGCGTGAGTGCCAATTACCATATCTATCTTTTCATTCGGGTCATCGCTCACAAGCCCGCGCAAGACCTCTGCCTTTTCGCGTGCTTTCATTGAGCCGCACAGCAGTGCGGTACGGTAGCCGAGCCTTCTCATAAGCGGCTCCGTGTCCGCAAAATGCTGACGGGCAAGTATTTCCGTCGGTGCCATCAGAAGGCTTCTGCAACCGTTTTTTGCGGCAATATACATAGCCGCCTGCGCGCATACGGTCTTACCGCTTCCGACGTCTCCGACGACGATGCGGTTCATCGGCGGTACGGCGCCGTACTTGCCCACATCGCGGCAGATCTGTTCAATTGTACGCGTCTGTGCACCGGTAAGCGAAAACGGCTGACACGCCAGAAACTCGCCAAGCTCCGCATCCGCAAAGCGTATGCCTCCGTCCTTGGGTCTCTGCCCGGAGCAAACGGAAACGGCAAGCAGGCGCAAAAAGACCTCGTCAAAAACAAGTCTGCACGCGGCACGGCGAAGGGCGGCATGATCCTCCGGCTCGTGAATATTGCGCAGAGCGTATGCAAGAGTGCACAGCCCCCGTCTTTTGCGAACGCTTTCGGGCAGGGGGTCAGGCACAAGAGGAACAAGCGCTTCAAGTACCTCGTGAACGGCATTTTCAAGTGCCTTGCGCGTTAGTCCCTCCGTCATTCTGTATACGGGCACAAGATCGGGCGGAGGCGACTCGGGATCAAGCTTTTCATAGGCAGGACTTGAAAGCACATAATGTGTCTTCGAACGCTGCAGCTTTCCGTAAAAGCGGTACTCCTCCCCAACCTTAAAAAAGGATGAAAGGTACGGCTGATTAAAGAACACAAGCTCAACGCTTGACGCATCGTCAGCGGCCTTGAATTTTGTGATAGACATTCGGTTCTTCAGCCTTGCACTTCTCGGCTGAGTTCCCACGGTAAGGACAAAGGAATGTGCAAAGCCGTCGCAGGCGTCCTCGCCTATCTCTCTTACGTCACCCCTGTCCTGATAAGCGCGCGGAAAAAACCAAAGCAGGTCGGAGGCGGTGTGTATACCGGCCTTTGCGAGAGCCTCGGCACGTGTTTTTCCTATTCCGTTTATCTCTGTAACGGGGCTTTGTAAGGTAAGCATATTACTCCTTCGGAAGTCCGAAATTCAAAACAAGATAGGTGTTTGCATCCGTCATACCGTCAACACCGCAAAGTATGAGCACGCGGTCAACGTTTTCTTTCTTTGCGAGCTCGTAAACGGACTCCTTATAATAACGCGGGTCTACGATAACAAGATCGTAATGAAGCGCAAGGAACTGCACCGCACAGTTTGCGTAGCTGTCCTTGACTATAAGCATTTTTTCTCTGCTATCGGCACCCTTTGCCTTGACGGCAACAAGACCGTAATTGCCGCCCATAAACGCAAGGTATTTATCCTTGCGTTCAAGCGCGGTGCGGTCATATATTCCGTCAAGTGCTCTGTTTTCGTAAACCACCTCGGTGATAAGCTCCGCTCCATCCTTCGCAAGGTAGAATTCAACCGTATCGGGCTCGGCGGACGGTGACATTACGGACGACCATGAGGTTCCGTAAAACTCCTCGCTTACGACCTCGCGCTCAAAGCTTTCAAGCGGCAGAGGGGATACTCCAAACTCACGCATTATCTCGCAGTATGCAATATACGCACCGTAGCTTGTCCAGTGGTGGTCTGTTTTGTAGTAAACGTACTCCCCCTTATCCACGGCGTTCTTCAACGCGGTTTTAAGATCAAGCGCGGGAGCGGTATCAAGGATCATATTTCTTACCTTATCAAGCGGCTCTGCGCTGTATGCGGAGGGATAGTATTTTTGGAGAATATCGCAGGGGCGCGGAACGAGCGCGAACACAGCATCCGTGCCGTCCTTTTCAAATGCGGCAAGGAGTGCGTTTATTGCCGCGGCATTGCCGCCGACAAACGCAGTGCTTGCGTTATCCTCGCGCGGGATAAGGTAACCGTCCGCGCCGTAGATAACGCCGTTTGTTTCATATCTCACAAGCGCCATATCGCTGAGCGCCTTCAATTCCAGCATCTCATCGCGCAGCGGGAACTGATGGCGGAAGTAATCTGCCGCTCTGTCAAAAAGCTCTCCCGAGAACAGATTTTCCACTACGTTACCGGAGAAAACATAGGAAAGAGTGGTAAGCGAGGTGTTTTCGTTTTCGGAAAAATCCTTATCCGGCAAAGCAAAGGTAAAAATACATCCGGCAAAGATAAGAGCACAGAAGACAAGCGTTACAAAGATATCAAAGACGGATGCCTTACGGGAGGCATTTTTATTTTGATTATTCATTTATGCCTCCTTAGAAATTAGTGTAGAGGAACGGGCTGTAATCGGATGCCGTGATAACCGCAACGGAAAAGAGAATACCGAGAAGCAGAAGCACGGTATCAACGGTCTTTGCGGCAACGCCTCCGCGTTCGATAAGCTTCTCGCGAAGCTTTGCGGGATACGGAGTAGCTGCTATACACATTATCATAAGCAGTACTGCAGAGCGGAGCACCTCATATCCGTCAAGCGCGCTAACGGGATTAAAGAGCGATGCGGCATAACCCGCGGGACTTGCAATATTCGGAGATTCAAAGATAAACCAACCGAACAGAATAAGCACGAGCGAGTATATATGCTTCAAGGCATTCGGAGCTTTATCAAGCGCCTTGCCCCAAACGTACTTTTCAAACAGCAGGATCACTCCGTAATAAACTCCCCACAAAATGAAGCACCAATCGGCACCGTGCCACATTCCCGTAAGAAACCATACCGCAAAAATATTGAATACGTGGCGCAGCGGCTTACAGCGGTTGCCGCCGAGGGGGATATATACGTAATCTCTGAACCAGGTGCTGAGCGAGATATGCCAGCGGCGCCAGAAATCCGTAATGCTTTTCGCCATATAGGGATAATTGAAGTTTTCGCAGAATTCAAAGCCTATCATTCTGCCGAGACCTATCGCCATATCGGAATATGCGGAAAAGTCGAAATATATCTGGAAAGAGAACATAATGATACCGAGCCACGCGGAAAGCGCACCGCGCTCCGCATCGGGTACTGCAAGTATTGCCTTCCACATCTCACCCGCCGTGTCGGCAAGCAAGGTCTTTTTGGCAAGACCGCACACAAAACGGCGCACGCCCGAAGCAAACCTCGTTACGGAATGCTCACGCGAGATGAGCTGATCGGCAACATCCTTGTATCTTACAACGGGACCCGCGATAAGTTGGGGGAAAAGCGCGACGTATGTGCCGAAGAACACGAACTTTTTACTGTGCTCGGCATCCCCGCGGTAAACGTCTATAACATAGCTCATCGCCTGGAAGGTGTAAAACGATATTCCTATGGGAAGAGCTATATTAAGCTCGGGGAGTATATATCTGCCGAAAAGCAGGCTGATATTATCCGCAAAGAAGTTATAGTATTTGAAAAATCCGAGTATACCGAGGTTAAATATGCAGGAAATAATAAGCCAAAGCTTAGCTTTTTTCTTATCCGTTTCTCTGTACTTACCGCAGAAATAGCCGAATATCCAGTCGCCAACAAGCGTGGCAAGCATCAAAAAGACAAGCGTAGGCTCGCCCCATCCGTAAAACACTATGCTGAAAACGAACAGCACGGGATTGCGGCACACGGGCGGAAGCAAAAAATATACAAGTAACGTCAGCGGGAGAAAAAACTCCAGAAATTCAAGGCTTGAAAAGATCATTGCAACTCCATTTGAATAAATCTGTATCTTTTTTATTATACACTATCATTTCAAACAAATAAAGAGGTAATAAAGATTTTTTTACCTTTTTT
>JAZQFL010000105.1:0-9161 GCA_045539485.1 Eubacteriales bacterium | reverse complement strand
CTTCAAGCAGCAGCTTTTCTTCTTCTCCGGCTTTCAGCTTCGCACTGCCAAGCTCCTTAAGCCTATGCTCCAGCACATCGCGCTTCTCAGCATCCTTTTCAACCTGCTTAATGACCTTTTCCAGCTCGTTTTTTTTAGCGGAGTACGCGGAATAAGCGGCTCTGTAGCTTTCAAGAAGCTCGGAATCGTCCGCATATTTATCAAGCAAAGACAAATGATTGTTTTCATTAAGAAGCAACCAGTTATCCTGCTGACCGTGTATATTGATAAGCGAGGAAGCAATTTCCTTAAACACAGTAAGCGGTATCTGCCGTCCGTTAACACGGCAAACGGATCTTCCGTCTGAGGCAAGAGTGCGCGAAAGCATAAGCTCGCCGTCATCCACAGCGATACCTGATGCATTACAAGCCGCAAGGGCTGTGCCGTGTATATCACAGAAGAATCCGCTGACCTCTGCCTTATCCTCACCGTTACGAATAAACGATCTATCCGAACGCGAGCCGCACAGGAGTCCGATACTGTCTATTATTATCGATTTTCCAGCACCGGTTTCGCCCGTAAGTGCGGTAAAGCCCGGTGAAAAGCTGATATCACAGCTTTTTATAACAGCCATATTCTCAATATGCAGAGAAACCAGCATACGGAATACCTCCGTTCAAATTCAGTTATTCTCTCTAATAAGCCGTCTCATGTCGGTACCGACTCGCTCGGCACTTTCGATATCGCGCGTTACAACGATTATGGCATCGTCGCCCGCAACACATCCAAGCACGCTTTCGTCTTCAATGCCGTCAATAGCGGCGGCAATAGCCTGCGCCATACCGGGATATGTTTTGATTATGATCTGATTCATCGCCCAATCGATTTTGGTAATAGACTCCGAAAGCGCGCTCTTAAAGCGTACGTTAGAGCCCTCGGGCTTTTTGGGAAGGACATATTTATACGTGCCTCTGGGGGTAAGAATCTTTGATATCTTAAGATCCCTTATGTCACGGCTGACGGTAGCCTGAGTAACGTCATAACCCAGCTGAGCAAGAAGGCTGATAAGCTCCTCCTGAGTTTCAATGGTGTACTTCCCCACCATTTCAACGATATTTTCCTGTCTTTCGTTTTTCATCGGCAGTACCTTTCTTAATTATCTTTGCTCTATCTTAGCTCTCAGTACCGAGAAGAATTTGTTATCCTTGATCTTTATCATCTTAGCAGAGTTCTCCGCGCCGGTACAAATGACCTTTGCGCCAAGCGGCAGAGGAACGGTGATCTTACCGTCGATATTCAGCAAAACACTGTTTTCTCTGTCGTACACGTTCTCAACCGTCATAACGCTGTCACCCGAGAAAACAAGAGGCTTAGCCGCAGGGCTTACACAGCATATCGGAACAACGGTCATGCAGTGCATTGAAGGGTCAAGCACAGGTCCGCCCGCAGCCAATGAATATGCGGTAGAACCGGTAGGCGTGGACATTATGATTCCGTTTCCACGGTAAAAGAGCACGGAAGCGCCTCCGCAGTAAAGCATAAGGTCAATGCAGTGCAGGCCTGTCGGATGCTGAATAACGGCATCGTTCAAGGCATTCTCGCAAAGCAAGGTACGTTTGCCGTCGATCTCAATCTCGACCTTAAGCGTCATTCTGTCCTCAATGGTGTAATCTCCCGTAGCAAGGCGGGAAAGCATCGAATACTCCTCGGGTTCAAGCTCTGCCATATATCCGAGACGTCCGAGGTTGATTCCTATCATGGGGCACTTATTGGGAATAGCATACGCGGCGGCATTGAGTATAGTGCCGTCACCGCCGAGAAGAATTGCGGCGTCAGCACCGCGGTACATTTCCTCGGGGTTATCAAATATTCTTGCGGATGTCCCAACGGTGTCACATACTTCGGACGGAACTCTAACACTAAAGCCGTTAGAAACAAGAAATTCAAGAATCGTTTTGAAGGAGGAAAGCTCTTTGTCCTTATACAGATTCGTTACAAGAACAACATCTTTGATCTTTTTCATAAGCACCTCATTTTAAGTAAGCAAGATGTCGAAGACCTGCTCTGTCATATCTCTTTATGTTTTCGGCCCCTGCTTTTGCATAAAGACCGAAAAACTCAACGTTTCCGTCACCGCCCTCAATGGAGGAGCGAGTAAAGTCAATCGGCACAAGGCCGCACAGATCAAGACTGTCGTAAATTCTGTAAAGTGCGCGCAAATGCTTATCCGCACCTTTAACAACACCCTTGGAAACGCTTTTTGCATCAAGCTCGAACTGCGGCTTGATAAGAGCGGCAACAAGCCCTCCGTCCTTCAATAGAGGGGCAAGTGCCGGCAGTATATATGTCTGCGAAATAAATGAAACGTCCATAACGCAAAGGTCAAACTCGGCACCCACGTCATCTGCCGTTATGTATCTCGCATTACATCCCTCAAGAGACGTAACGCGGGGATCAGAGGCAATAGAAGGAGAGAGCTGATTCTTACCGCAATCAACGGCAGTAACGCTTGTAGCACCTCGGCGTAAGAGGCAATCCGTAAAACCGCCCGTAGATGCGCCGATATCAAGGCATCTCATTCCCGAAGGGTCAATACCGAAATCCGAAAGCGCACCGAGGAGCTTATATGCGCCTCTTGAAACAAAGCTCTCGCCGAGTGTAATAACAGATATTTCGGCATCCTCGGCAAGCTCCTGTCCGCTTTTTTTGACCTGAGCGCCGTTAGCGTAAACACAGCCGGACTCAATAAGCCTCTGTGCACGGTTGCGGCTTTCCGCATAACCGAGCATAGTTAGCAGTACATCTGCACGCATCAGTACGTTCTCTCCAATAAGTAATCGCAAAGTCCCGAAAGGAACTCGTTATTTTCATACCCGTCTATAGCACGCTTTGCTTCATCGGATAATCTCATGGCCTCTTTTTTTGCTTCTTCGGCTGTCATAAAGGTAAGGAAGGTGGCAAGACCGCGCTCGGCATCGCTTCCTTCTTCATCGGCATCAAGAATATCGTCGATTATCTGAAAAGCAAGACCAAGCTTTTCGGCATATTCAGCACAGGGAGCGTAAGCGGTCTTATCCTCAAATACATCGCCTGCAGAAATACAACCGAGGACTGCAGATGCACGCATAAGCATGCCCGTTTTATATTTCTGTATCTTAACAAGCCCGTCATAATCCGGCTTTACCTTTTCGGATGCAATGTCAAAGACCTGGCCCGAGCATATTCCGCCGATGCCTCCCGCTTCCGTAAGAGCAAGTACGGCACTGCGTACACCTTCGGTTCGTTTGGTCAGTGCTTCGTAGGCAAGGCAGATAAGTGCATCGCCGCAAAGAAGCGCTGTACTTTCGCCGTATTTTACGTGGCAGGAGGGCTTTCCCCTGCGCACATCGTCGTTATCAAGCGCGGGCATATCGTCGTGAACAAGGCTTGATGCGTGGATAAGCTCCACGGCGCATGCATACGGCATTGCGTCTTCTACGGACGCTCCGCGCATAATAGCTGTTTCAAGACATATAACACCGCGTATTCTCTTTCCCCCTCCGAGAACGGAATAGCGCATAGCCTCGGATAGCTCCTGGCTGTAATCGGCATCAATGGTGAGAATATCGGAAAGAGCTTTTTCTATCAATTCGGCATCGTGCTTCACACGTGCCGATATCTGTTCTTTATTCATTTGCTTCTCCTGCGGTAAGCTCTGTTATCTTCTTTTCCGCCGCGTCAAGCTCTGCGGTACATAAACGAACGAGAGATACACCCTCTTCAAACAGCGCAAGCGAATCGGAAAGCGGAGCCTTGCCGTTTTCAAGAAGCTTTACAATTTCTTCAAGCCTTGCTACGGACTCTTCGAAAGTTTTTTTCTTAGTTCCTGCCATTTTATTTTTCTCCCTTCAAGGGCTCTGTATTTTCAACTCTGGTAACGGCATTGCCGTCGGTAAATCTAAGCTTAATAACTTCGCCCGTTCTGACTTCGTTTACGGATGTGACAGCCTTTCCCGCCTCATCCGTTGCAAGAAGATAGCCCCTATCAATTACGCTTAACGGGCTGAGCGCGTTGAGACCGGAAGCAAGGGCTTTAACAGTTGCGCTCTTTTGATTCTTTATAGTCTCAATACGGCCGAAAAGAAGATCGCTCTTTGCTGCAAGATCCTTTCTTCGCCATTCAATGGGTCCGAGAGGAGAACGCATAACGCCCCTTGATGATATCGAATCAATATACTGACGCATGTCGTTTATGCGGGTCTGCAATGAGTTATTCATTCTCAGATCATGCGCCGATACCTTCGAGATATACTCTGCTCTGTCCGGAACGGCAAGCTCGGCCGCGGCACTCGGAGTCGGAGCGCGGACGTCTGCGGCAAAATCCGAAAGGGTAAAATCCGTTTCGTGTCCGACAGCGCTTATTATCGGAATGGGATAAGCGGCAATGTCACGGACAAGCATTTCGTCGTTAAATGCCCAAAGATCCTCAATGGAACCGCCTCCTCGGCCGATTATCACGGTATCAACTCCGCCCTTCTCCGCCATTAGCCTTAAAGCGTGGCGAAGCTCATAGGGTGCATCCGCACCTTGAACTGACGCTCCGCAAAATACTATCTCCGCCATCGGCCAGCGGCGCGTGAGAACAGAGATAATATCTTTAACCGCAGCGCCCGTCTTCGATGTAATAACACCGACTCTTTTCGGGAATTTGGGAAGCGGTCTTTTTTTGGATTCATCAAAAAGACCTTCGGCCTCAAGCTGTTTTTTTAACTGCTCATATTTTTGCCAAAGCGCACCTGCTCCGTCGCGCACAAGACGAGTAACGTAAAGCTGGTACTGCCCGCCCTGCGGATAAACGCTTATTCTGCCGTAAGCCTTAACCGCCTCGCCGTCCTTTGGCTGAAAATCAAGACTGGCGGCGGCTGAGCGGAACATTACCGCCTTTATCTGGGCGCCGTCATCCTTAAGGGAAAAATACAGATGGCCGCTTGCGTAATGTGCTTTGAAATTTGATATCTCGCCGCTGATTGCGGCATAGGAAAGGACCTCATCGCCGTCAACGAGCTGTTTGATATATTCGGTTATCTCGGTAACGGTAAGGGTGTCCTTCATGGTTTATTTCCCCTGAAATTTTTCTTTGGTAAGATAAGCAATTCCTACAGCATTATCGGCTGAAAGCGCGGGAGGAGCAAATGCAATTCCGCGAATATCGGAAAGCTTTTCTTTTATCAGTGAGTTACTCATAACCCCGCCCGAGCAAATAACGGGCATATCACCGTATTTTTCTAGCTGAGCGTCTATTGCCTTGTGGAGTGACCGTGCAATAAAATCAAGACATATTCGGCTCACTTCTGTTTTATCACCGTTCTCGGCATAGCGCTTTTGAAGCATATTCTCAAGTCCGGAAAGGTTAAAATAAGTGTCCTTAACAGAAAGCTTCATCGGAGGGAGCTTTCCGTCAAACTCCAGCGCGGCGCGCTCAATATGCGGACCGCACGGGAAAGGAAATCCGAGCATAACACCCGTTCTGTCAACCGCCTGACCCGCACAAAGATCCGCAGTGCCTCCCGTTATCTCGCACTCAAAGCCGTTATCGCACTTTTTACACAGAACCATTTCGGTTGTGCCGCCTGAAATATGCAGAGCGGTAAAGGTTCCCTCAAACGGAGCAAGTCCCGCACCCGCAATGGCGGCGCGGATGTGTCCGCATTGATGCGAGAAATGATAAAGCGGTGCTTTTGACGCTGCAGAGAACGCCGTGGCACTTGCTACACCTGCAAGAAAGCACGGCATATACGAGCCCTCGTGATTACGCGGCTTTGCCGATACGCCGACCGCCTTAACTTCGCCCTCCGAAAGAAACTCCTCTAAGCGCAAAAAAGCGTCCGGTAAATTCTTGGTGTGCTCAAAAAGCGCCGCTTGCTGGCGCAGACCGAGCTCTCCCTCCTTGACCGGAAGCGGCAGCTTTATGTTTGCAAGTATCTCCCCGTCGGAATCAACGCAGGCAACCGATGTTGTGTAATTACTCGTATCGACTCCGACAAACAGCTCTCTCATCTTACGCCTCACAGCCGTTAGCCTTGGCAAGGCTGTTAAGAAGTCCGTTTATGAAGGGGGCTGCTCCGTCCTCGGCATACTGCTTTGCAAGCTCAACTGCCTCGTTTATTGCGATGCTGTAAGGGAGCTTCGGCTCACAGTAAAGCATCTCGTAAGCGGCAAGCCTGAGTATAGCGAGAGACACGCGGGATATTCTGTCAACTCTCCAGCCCGAGGAGTGCTTTTCGATCTCCGCATCAAGCGCGGCAAGATTAACGCAAATTCCTCTGAAGCAGGAATCAACGTAATCGTCCTCGGGTATTTCTCTTTCAATTCTCGCGGTTGCAAGTATCTCTTCGGGAACATAATCCTCGGTATGAAAACCAAGCTCGAACACAAGGCCGATAACAGCCTCTCTGGCATTTCTTCTGCTAAGCATCGTAAGTTTCACCTTCCATGAAGCAACAGTATCTGAATTTTATTAGATTATACTAAATAATTATGCAAAAGTCAATCACAGCCGACTAATATTTAGAGGCTTTCAACCGTTTTTTCCGAAAATTATTCGAATTGTCACTTGATAATCACACAAAAATGTGATAACATCATAAAAGTGACGTTTTCGGAGGATAGAATGTCTAAGTTTTTTCGCGATTCCTTGAATCGAACTTGCTGTATTTTTACAATCGGAGTTTTCTTTTTCTATTTCATCGGATATTATGCAAGCGCCGCAAAACAGCCCGCAATGACGGCTGAAATGATAGTCGCTCTGTTTTTTGCATCGCTCTGCTTCTCTTTCTCTGCGTTTTTTCTGCATATCAAAAAGCTGCCTAAGCCTCTCGGATATGCACTGCATTGCTTTTGCTGTGTAGCCGCTGTGTTTCTTATGTACGTAAACGTTCTCGGTAACGCCACAACTTCGGCGGGAAAAATGGTCTGTATCGTTCTTACCGCTGTTGTTTATACTTTGATTATGCTTGTCCGCGGTCTGATAACAAGCGCAATTAATGCAAGAAAGGACGAGGAATGAACAACAAAAAACACGAAGCGCACGGAGGCACTCGGTTAAACTCCGCCCTCTCTGCAATTCTCATAGTTTTACTATCAGTGACCATACTTGCAGTTCTTGTCATGGGCGGCATGTTTGTATTGCGGATTTCATCAGGCGATCCCCTGCCCGCAATAACCGACAATAGCGTTCCCGATACCGAACCGCCGATCAATACTGACACTCACGACACATCAGCGCCCGCTGTAACAGATACTCCCGCAACGCAACCGACTGAGACAGACTCACCTGTTACAGACCCTGTTACATCACCTGTCACAGAACCTGTTACCGATCCTGTTACCGACGCACCCGACGTGCCTGTTATGTCCTCTCCTGCTTTTCTTCCCGAAACAGCGGACGGAGGCGAAGCCTATCTCAAGCGTGTTGTTTTCCTTGGCGATTCTACGACCTACCACATGCACCACTATACCGATCTGGATGATGATCAGATATGGGTCCCTCAGGCAGGAACTCTTGATCTTTACGACATTACAAACAAGTCAGTAGCAATGCCTGTTGAAGGTGTCGACTACCGTGACTGGGTCGATGCCCCGATAACGTCCGCTCTTGCCGCACAAAAGCCTGACATTTTAATAGTGACCCTCGGCATCAACTTCTCCGCTTTTTACGGCAAAGAAGAGCACGGTTGGACAATGGACAAAAAAGAGACGTACTTTAAGCTCCAGATCACAAACATTCAAAAGATCGTAACCAAATATTCGCCCGATACGACACTCATTTTCCAAACTATTTATCCCGTTATTGACGCTGAGCTTATAGAAGACGGTTCGCCTATCAGAAACGAGCACATAAAGCTCCGCAATTCTTGGCTTATAGAGATATGTGAAGAGCTTAACATTCCCCTTCTCAAGTCTGAGGATGTTCTAATGGACGAAAACGGCCAGCTCAAAAAGGAGTTTAACACCTACCATCTCGACGGAGTACACATCAATCCGGACGGCTATAAAGCTATTTTGAACTACGTCAGAACGCATACCGTTCAGTAATAAGTTAAGAGGTATTTATGAAGAAGATATTATCAGCATTTCTTGTTATCGTTATATTGCTCTCTGCATTCGTTTCCTGCGCAAAGGAGATAGAATACAAGGATGATATTCAGATTGCAACCCTTGTTGAAGCAGGCAAAAAGCAGATCTCTCTTTCGTCCAATCTTACTGACGCGAGCGAAGAATTTATGATGTTCTTTTTGAATGTTGACTCTTCTCTTTATTTGGAATGTGCAGTAATGACACCTGCAGGCAGTTCATCGATCGACGAATTTGGTATATTTAAAGCCGTAAACGCTGAGGATGCCGCAAAGATCGAAATGGCACTCAATACTTACCTTGCAAGCCGCCTTGCAACCTGGGACACCCGCTACAGCCAGACCGAGAAGCCTAAGGTAGACGGCGCAAAAACAACAGTATACGGTAATTACGTAATATACACTATTCTCTCCGCTGAGGAACAAACCGCTTTCCTTAACGTGCTCGGCGATATTCTCACTAAATAACAACCTATCCTTGACCCGCCTCAGACGGGTCAAGGTCTTTTTCATAATTACCCTGCAAGGAGAACACTATGAAAAACAAAAAGAAAAAGAAGAAATGGATCAAAAGGCGCCACCTCTGGGTGCGCAACACCCTCATCTATCCTGTATATTTAATTTCCCGACTTCTTTACGGTATTAAAATAGAAAAATACCGAAACACGAATAAACAGCCGCACCTTATCCTATACAATCACCAAACTGCATTCGACCAATTCTTTGTGGGCTTCGTATTTCCCGGGGCAGTGTACTACGTTGCATCAGAGGATCTTTTCTCAAACGGATTTGTTTCCAAGCTGATCAAATTTCTCGTCGAACCTATCCCGATCAAAAAATCCACCTCCGATATGCGGGCTGTGCTTAACTGCATGCAGGTAGCAAGAGAAGGCGGCACTATAGCAATTGCGCCGGAGGGTAACCGCACCTTCAGCGGAGAGACAGGATACATAAAGCCGTCAATAGTTTCCCTGATAAAGGCTCTAAAGATGCCCGTCGCTTGCGTCCGACTCGAGGGCGGATACGGTGTCCACCCGAGATGGAGCGACGTAAAGCGCAAGGGTACTATGC